>NZ_JBICYB010000008.1:0-246461 GCF_043200575.1 Streptomyces sp. NPDC048392 | reverse complement strand
CAGGGGCAGCGGGTCGGAGCTGGTGACCAGTTCCCGCAGCGGGTGCCGGGCCAGGACCGCGTCCACCTCGGGCGTCAACGCCGCCGCCAGCCGGGACGCGGCCGGCCTGCTCCCGTCCCGCAGCGCGTCGACGGCGGCCAGCAGCACACGCCGCTCCGCGCTCCCGGGCACGTCGGCGGCGGCACGCTCGTACAGCCGGGCGCCCTCCTCCAGGACCAGCTCCGTGTCCATCCCCGCCGGGACCTTGATCCGGGCGTGGTGCCGCCAGGTGGTGACCGGATCGCCCCAGGCCTCCACGGTGTACGACCACAGTCCGGTCTCCCCCGCGGTGACGGTGGCGCCCCAGCGGTCGGTGCCCGGGGCCAGCTCCCGCATGGGCGTCCAGGGACCCGGCCGGCCCTCGGGGTCCTTCAGCACGACATTGGCGGCGACCGCGTCGTGCCCCTCCCGGAACACGGTGGCGGAGACCTCGAACGACTCCCCGGTGACCGCCTTGGCGGGCCTGCGCCCCTGCCGGACGACCGGGCGGACGTCCAGGACGGGGATGCGCCCGACGACGGTGGTGGTGCCGCCCGCCGGTGAGGCCGGAGTCGGCGGAGAGGCCGGGGGTGGCGGAGAGGCCGGGGACGGCGCGGAAACCCGGGAAGCCGGAGGCGGCGGAGAAGCCGGGGGCGGCGGGGAGCCCGGGAGGTCGGAGGATGCTGACGAGTGCTGCCTGGCGGGCATGACCGCTCCTGTCCGCGTCAACGAGGGTGGGCGGATGACTCCGGGGAGGTGGGTCCTGCGAGGTCCGTGCGGGGCGTACCGCAGGAGCCTTCCCACACTCTTCCGGTGGGCAATCCGGCGCTTTGTTAACTACTCACGCGTATGTCGACACACGCGACGACCCTGACCGAACGACTTCCCGGATGCCGCTCCCGCAATCAGCGCCTTCGCGACAAGTGCAGCCTTTCGTGCGGGCCGAAGTGTCACAAGAAGGCCGACGGGGCAGGATCCGGCCATATCGGCACGCCGGTGGCGCTGGTCCGTCCGGTCCTCGCGGACGAGGCCGTTCAGGCCGAATCGGAGGTCTGCGGGCGAAGGCCCCAGCGAGGGACACATCGCGCGGTAACGTCGTCAGGGTGAAGGCGATCCGTCGACTGACCGTCCGTCCCGTTCTCCCCGACCCCCTCCGGCCGCTCAGTGACCTGGCCCGGAATCTGCGCTGGTCCTGGCATCCGGAGACCCGCGACCTCTTCCAGTCCGTCGACCCCGAGTGCTGGACCGCGTCCGGCCGCGACCCGGTACGGCTGCTCGGCACCGTGCCGCCCGCGCGCCTCGCGGAGCTGGCCGAGGACCGGCGGTTCCTGCGCCGGCTCACCGCGGTGGCCGACGACCTCGACCACTATCTGACCGGCGACCGCTGGTACCAGGCCCAGGCCGGCCGGCTCCCCGCCGCCGTGGCCTACTTCTCACCCGAGTTCGGCATCACCGCGGCCCTGCCCCAGTACTCCGGCGGGCTCGGCATCCTGGCCGGTGACCATCTGAAGGCGGCCAGCGACCTGGGCGTGCCGCTCGTCGGCGTGGGCCTGCTCTACCGCCACGGCTACTTCCGCCAGTCCCTCTCCCGGGACGGCTGGCAGCAGGAGCACTACCCCGTACTCGATCCCCACGAGCTGCCCCTCGCCCCCCTCAGGGAGACCGACGGCACCCCCGCCCACGTCGCCCTGGCGCTGCCCGGCGGCCGGGAGTTGCGCGCCAGGATCTGGCTGGCCCAGGTCGGCCGGGTGCCGCTGCTCCTGCTGGACTCGGACGTCGAGGAGAACGACCTCGGCGAGCGCGGCGTCACCGACCGGCTCTACGGCGGCGGCAGCGAGCACCGTCTCCTCCAGGAAATGCTCCTCGGCATAGGAGGTGTCCGGGCGGTACGGACGTACTGCGGGCTCACCGGCCACGCCGCGCCGGAGGTGTTCCACACCAACGAGGGCCACGCCGGCTTCCTCGGGCTGGAACGCATCGCCGAACTGTGCGACGAGGGCTCGGAGTTCACCTCCGCGTTGGAGGCGGTGCGGGCCGGCACCGTCTTCACCACCCACACCCCGGTCCCGGCCGGCATCGACCGCTTCGACCGTGAGCTGGTCGCCCGCCACTTCGGTCCCGACGCCGAACTCCCGCGCATCGACGTCGAGCGCGTCCTGCGGCTGGGTATGGAGACCTACCCCGGCGGCGAGCCGAACCTCTTCAACATGGCCGTGATGGGCCTCAGGCTGGCCCAGCGCGCCAACGGCGTCTCCCTGCTGCACGGCGGGGTCAGCCGCGGGATGTTCTCCGGACTGTGGCCCGGCTTCGACGCCGACGAGGTGCCGATCACCTCCGTCACCAACGGCGTGCACGCCCCGACCTGGGTGGCTCCCGAGGTGTTCCGGCTCGGCGCCCGGCAGATCGGCGCGCAGCGGGCCGAGGACGCGCTGACCGTCGGCGGCTCCGACCGCTGGGACTCCGTCGCCGACATCCCCGACCAGGACATCTGGGAGCTGCGCCGCACCCTGCGCGAACAGCTCGTGGAGGAGGTGCGCGAGCGGCTGCGCGCCTCCTGGCGCCAGCGCGGCGCCGGGACGGCCGAGCTGGGCTGGATCGACGACGCCCTCGATCCGGACGTGCTCACCATCGGCTTCGCACGGCGCGTCCCGTCGTACAAGCGGCTCACGCTGATGCTGCGCGACCGCGACCGGCTGACGGACCTGCTCCTGCATCCCGAGCGGCCGATCCAGATCGTCGTCGCGGGCAAGGCGCACCCGGCGGACGACGGCGGCAAGCGGCTGGTGCAGGAGCTGGTGCGGTTCGCGGACGACGCGCGGGTGCGGCACCGCATCGTGTTCCTGCCGGACTACGGCATGGCGATGGCGCAGAAGCTCTACCCGGGCTGCGACATCTGGCTGAACAACCCCCTGCGGCCCCTGGAGGCGTGCGGCACCAGCGGCATGAAGGCGGCGCTCAACGGCTGCCTCAACCTGTCGGTGCTGGACGGCTGGTGGGACGAGTGGTACCGGCCCGACTTCGGCTGGGCGATCCCCACCGCCGACGGCGCGGGCACCGACCCCGACCGGCGCGACGCCATAGAGGCCGCCGCCCTCTACGACCTGCTGGAGCAGCGGATCACCCCGCGCTTCTACGAGCGGGACGCGAGCGGGCTGCCCGACCGGTGGATCGAGATGGTGCGCAGGACCCTCAGCCTGCTCGGGCCGAAGGTGCTGGCCGGCCGCATGGTCCGCGAGTACGTCGAGCGGCTCTACGGCCCCGCCGCCGAGGCGCACCGTGCGATGGACCCGGACACCGCCCGCCAACTCGCCGAGTGGAAGGCCCGGGTGCGGGCGGCCTGGCCAGGCGTGAGCGTCGACCACGTGGAGACGTCCGCCGCCACCGCCAGCGCCGAACTCGGCACCACGCTCGGGCTGCGGGTGCGGGTGAAGCTCGGCGACCTCGCGCCGGAGGACGTGGAGGTGCAGGCGGTCTCCGGCCGGGTGGACTCCGAGGACCGGATCACCGACGCGGCGAAGGTGCCGCTGAAACCGGTGGGCGGCCCCGACCTGGAGGGCCGCTGGATGTACGAGGGGCCGCTCGCCCTGGACCGCACCGGTCCCTTCGGCTACACGGTCCGCGTCCTGCCCGCGCACCGGCTGCTGGCGTCCGGTGTGGAGACCGGTCTCGTGGCGGTGCCCTCGGGCGACCTGATGGAGGCGGCGGGACTGCTGATGAGGTGAGCACCCGGGCGGCGGCGGGGCGGCGGACGCGGAGCGGGGCTCAGTCCTCCTCGTCGCCGCCGCTCAGCCGGCGCAGGACGGTGCCGCAGCGGCGGGCGTAGGCGTGCTGGAAGGCCCGGGCGGCCGGTCCGCCGGCCCTGGCGTACCACTTCGCGGGGCGGCTGAAGGCGTGCACGGTCAGCCAGACCGTGCCGTCGCCCGTGCGGTCGACCACGAAGGCCTCCTCGCCGGACTCCGGGTGGCCGGGCAGCGTGCCGTAGGCCCAGCCGGCCCGCCGCGGTTCCTCCACCGTCCACACCACCCGGCAGGGCGCCTTGATCATCCCGGCGAGGGTGACGGTGACGTCGACGCCGGGCGCGGCGCGCTCCGCGCTCGCGTCGATGCCGACGCCCATCTCCCGGTGCATCTCCCAGGTGAGCACGGCCTCGGCCGCCCGCCGGAACACCGGTTCGCCCTCCCCGAGCCGGGTGCGTACGTGCATGGGACGGAAGCCGGGCGGACAGCGGTCCTGCTCGCGGGTGGCGCCGACGTCGTCGTACGTGAAGGACATGGGCACCAAGAGTAGGGCGACACCCGCGAACCGTCGGTTCCGGGTGCCGCCCGCCGTGTTGCCGCCGGTGCCGGTGACGGCGGAGCCGTCCGAGGTCGGGGAGTTGTGGCTGACCCCGTCGACGGTCCTCGCCCCGCTGTCCTCGGCCAGCGGGAGGAAGAAGTGGTTGGCCGGGCCCGGGGGAGTAGCGCACGTCGACGCCGTCGGGGCCGGAGGACCAGTAGTCCTTGGACGCGCCGTCCTTGCTGGGCTTGTCCATGTAGCGCAGCGGGGTGCCGTAGACGCGCACACGTCAGGAGGGCGCAATGATGTTGGCCGAAAACCGACAGCGGGGTGTGTGGTGCGGACTTGCGAAAGCGCGCGTGACCTCGGTCAAGCGGCAGCAAGGCGGGCGTAAGTGCTTGGCCGAAAACCGACAGCGGGGTGTGTGGTGCGGACTTGCGAAAGCGCGCGTGACCTCGGTCAAGCGGCAGCAAGGCGGGCGCAAGCGCTTGGCAGAAAACGGGCGGAAAGGGGTGGCGGGGCGGACATGGAGAGGGCGCCGCCCCGGAGGATTCGAACCTCCGGGACGGCGCCCTGACTTGGGGTGGCGCACCCGCGGGCCGGCCGGCCTACGGGAAGGTGAGCCGCCAGGCGTCGATGTAGCCGGTGTCCGCCGGGCCCTGGTCCTGGACGCGCAGCTTCCAGGTGCCGTTGGCCGATTCGGAGGAGGCGTTGACCGTGTAGGTCTCGTGCACGTCCTCCGCCGGGTCGTAGCCGCTGTTCTTCAGGCGGTACGACGTGCCGTCGGGCGCGACCAGGTCGATCTGCAGGTCACCGCGCCAGCTGTGCACGATGTCCACGCCCACCTGGAGGTTGCTCGGCGCCCTGCCGGCGCGCCCGGAGACCGTGAGGGACGAGGTCACCGCGGACCCGTAGTCGGGGATGTTCACGTTCGTGGTGCTCTCGAACGTGGTGCCGTCACCGCCGCCGCCGCCACCGGGCCGCGAGCCGACGTTGATGCCCGCCCACGCGTTCTGCACCGCGGTGTACTCGGCGCTGTCGGTGCCGTACAGCTCACCGGCCGCCGCGAGGGTGCCGGTGCGGGCCGCCGCGTAGTTGGTGGTCGACGTGAACTTGGTCGTCAGCGCGCGGAACCAGATCTTCTCCGCCTTGGCGCGGCCGATGCCGGTGACCGGGAGGCCGTCCGAGGTGGGCGAGTTGTACGTGACACCGTTGATGGTCTTGGTGCCGCTGCCCTCGCTCAGCAGGTAGAAGAAGTGGTTGGCCGGGCCGGAGGAGTAGTGGACGTCCACCCCGCCGATCCCCGAGTACCAGTAGTCCTTGGACGCGCCGTCCTTGCTGGGCTTGTCCATGTAGCGCAGCGGGGTGCCGTCCCCGTTGATGTCGATCTCCTCGCCGATGAGGTAGTCACCGACGTCGGAGGAGTTGTTGGCGTAGAACTCGACGGCGGCGCCGAAGATGTCGGAGGTGGCCTCGTTGAGGCCGCCGGACTCACCGCTGTAGTTGAGGCCCGCCGTGTTGGACGTGACGCCGTGCGACATCTCGTGCGCGGCCACGTCGATGGACGTCAGCGGGTTGGCGTTGCCCGAGCCGTCGCCGTAGGTCATGCAGAAGCAGCTGTCCGACCAGAAGGCGTTGACGTAGTTGTTGCCGTAGTGGACCCGGGAGTACGCGCCCACACCGTCGCCGCGGATACCGGACCTGCCCTGGACGTTCTTGTAGTAGTCCCAGGTCAGCGCCGCCCCGTAGTGGGCGTCGGCGGCGGCGGTCTCCGCGTTGGACGCGGACCCGTTGCCCCACACGTCGTCGGACCCCGAGAAGAGCGTGCCGGTGCCCGAGGTGCCGTGGTTGAGGTTGTAGGTCCTGTGGTTGCCGCGCCCCGTGTCGGTCAGCGTGTACGACGACCCCGACTGTGCGGTGCCCAGCGTCACCGTGCCGCTGTACCGGGTGTTGCCGGTGCCGTTCTCGATGGCCTGGTACTCGTACAGCTTCGCGCCGGTGGCGGCGTCGGTGACGACGTGCAGCTCGTTCGGGGTGCCGTCCTCCTGGAGGCCGCCCACGACCGTCTCGTACGCCAGGACCGGCGTGCCGTTCGCCGCCCAGATCACCTTGCGCGGGGCGCGGTCGGCGTCCGGCTGCTCGGCGCCCGCGGCCTTCGCGGCGGACACCGCCTGCGACTCGGCCTTCGCGGCGGATATCTTCGGCGTCACGGTGGCGGGCCTGATGGCCTTCGCCGCGGCCTTCACGACCTTCCCGGTCTTCCCGGTCTTCCCGGCGTCACTGGTGACCACGAGGTCGCCGCCGAGGACGGGCAGGCCGTCGTAGGTGCGCTCGTAGCGGGTGTGCAGGGTCCCGTCGCCGTCCTTGACCACGTCCCGGACGACCAGCTTCTCCTTGGCGCCCAGGCCCAGGTCGTCCGCGGTCCTCGCCTTGGCGGCGTTGGCGTCGCGCAGCAGCTCGGCACGCTGGGCCGGGGTGAGCTTCACGGACTCGGCGCCCGGAGCGTGGGACGGCCCGGGCGCGGCGCTGGCGGCGCCGGACTGGACCGCCGTGGCGATCAGCGCGGCGACACCGGCCAGCGCGACGGCCGCCGCGCGCCGGTGCGTGGAGCGGCGGGAGGAGGCGAGGGAGGTGGTGTGGGAGGTGCGTCTGTGGGGAGTGCTGCTCAACACTGACTCCTTCTGCGTGGCCGCGGGTCGCGCGGCCGGGGGAGACCGGCCGGCGGGTGGCCGGCCGGGCGGAACTGTGCGGTACGCAGAAACCACGTGCTAGGAGCTGGCCACGGCACAGCGCTCGTGGGGAAGCTGTGGGGGCGCTGTGAAGGGGCCGACGGAAGAGTGGCAGGAGAAAGCGCTACTTGTCAGGAGCGCGTCAGCAAGTTGGCTGGAAATGGTTCGTTGACCGGGCGTTCACGTTCGATAAACGGAACCTTTGCCGTCCCCGCCCGCCGACTGTCCGGTCAGTCAGCAAGGGGCGCCGGTGCGGTCACTGCCCCGCCGTGCGGCGCCCCGTGCCAGGAACGCCACAGCGCCGCGTACGCCCCACCGGCCGCCACCAGCTCGTCGTGCGTGCCGAGTTCGCTCAGCAGCCCGTCCTCCATCACGGCCACCCGGTCGGCGTCGTGCGCGGTGTGCAGGCGGTGCGCGACGGCGATGACCGTACGGCCCTTCAGTACGGCGGCGAGTGCCTGCTCCGTGTGCCGGGCCGTCGTCGGGTCCAGCAGCGCGGTGGCCTCGTCCAGGATCAGGGTGTGCGGGTCGGCCAGCACCACCCGGGCCAGGGCGAGCTGCTGGGCCTGCGAGCCGCCCGTGGAGTGCCCCTTCGCGCCCAGCTCGGTGCCGAGTCCCTCGGGCAGCTCCCGCACCCACTCCCCGGCGCCCACCGCGGTCAGCGCCGCCCACAAGTCCTCGTCCGCGGCGGTCGGTTCGGCGATCAGGAGGTTGTCGCGGACCGTGCCAAGGAACACGTGGTGCTCCTGGGTGACCAGCACCACCTGACGGCGCAGCCGCTCGGGGCCCAGGGCGACCACGGGCACCCCGCCCACCGTCACCGAGCCGTCCGTCGGCGCGTCGACGCCCGCCAGCAGCCGGCTCAACGTGGTCTTGCCCGCCCCGGAAGGGCCGACGACCGCCAGCCGCTCGCCCGGCCGCACGGTCAGGTCCACCCCGCGCAGCACCTCGCCGCCCCGGTCGTAGGCGTAGCGCACCCCGGACACGTCGATACGGTCGTCCGCCGGCACCGCCGCGTCGTCCGCCGTCGCCCGCGGGGCCTGCGCCAGGCCTTCCACCCGGGCGAAGGAGGCGGCACCGGCCTGGAGTTGCTCCGTCCGCATCAGCACCTCGTCCAGCGGCCCGGCGAGCTGCTGGAGATACACGGCGCAGGACACCACCGCCCCCAGGCTCGCCGACCCGTGCGCGTGCAGGACCCCGCCGAACAGCAGCACACCCGCCACGGGAAGCACGTAGGAGACGTCCACCGCCGGGAAGAACACGCTGCGCAGGAACAGCGTGCGGAACCGGGTGCGCCGCGAGACCTCCAGCGTCTCCCGGCTCGTCGTGACGCGCCGGTCGGCCAGCCGGAACGCCTCGACCGTGCGGGCCCCGGCCACCGTGGCGGTGAGGCTCTCGGTGACGTCCGAGGTGGCCGCCCCCTCGGCGAGATAGCCGGCCCGCGCCCGGCGCAGGTACCAGCGCAGCGCGAGCCAGGCCGGGGTCAGCCCCAGCACCCCGGCCAGCCCGAGCAGCGGGTCGAGCACGAACACCGCGCCGGTGAGGAACAGCGCCTGCACGGCGTTGACCAGCAGCTCGGGTCCGGCGTCGCGCAGCGTCGTGCCCACGGTGGTCACATCTGCGGTGCCGCGCGTCGTCAGGTCCCCGGTGCCCGCCCGCTCCACCACGGACGCGGGCAGGGCCAGCGCCCGGTCCACGTACCGCTCCCGCACCCGGGCGAGCGCCCGTTCCCCGAAACAGTGCCCCACGTACCGCGCCCAGCGGGCCAGCAGCAGCTGTGCCAGCGAGCACAGCAGGATGGCGAGCGCCATCCGGTCCACGGCGCCGACCCCGTCCCCGTCGCGCACCTCGTCGACGATCCGGCCCAGCAGCCACGGACCCGCGAGACCGGCCAGCGCGGCCAGCGCGTTCAGTGCCAGGACGACCGAGAAGGACCGCCGGTCGGCACCCACGAGCCGGGCTGCCGCCCGGCGGACGTCGGCGCGCTCGGCGACGGGCAGCTGTCCCGGTGCCGGCTCTCCGGTCATCGGGCCGGCTCACCTTCCTCGGCGTCCTCGGCGTTCTCGGCGTCCCGCGCCACCAGGGCGCGGTAGTCCGGCGCGGTGTCCAGGAGTTCGCGATGGGTGCCGGTGGCCGCGACCTTGCCGTCGACCAGGTGGTGCACGACATCCGCCCGGTCGAGCAGCAGCGGTGAGGTGGCGGCCAGTACGGTCGTACGGCCCTTGCGGGCCTCCCGGAGCCGGTCGGCCACGGTGGCCTCGGTGTGGGCGTCCAGTGCGGAGGTCGGTTCCACGGCGAGCAGGACCTCCGGATCGGCCAGCAGGGCGCGGGCCAGGCGGACGCGCTGGCGCTGGCCGCCGGACAGGTCGCGGGCCTGGGCCGCGATCCGGGTCTCCAGGCCGTCCGGGAGACCTCGGACGATGTCGTCGGCGGCGGCGGCGTGTATCGCGGCGGCGAGCTTCGCCGTCCCGTCCGCCCCGGTGGGCCGCCGGACGTCCGCGGGTGCGGCGCCGCCGGTCGCGCCCGCGCGGCGCCGCCGCACACCGAAACCGCCCGCGCCCCCGCGGGACGTCTCCCGAGCGCCGACGACATCGCTCAGGGTCCCTGCGAAGAGGTCGGCCTCCGCGTCCGCCACCAGGATGCGCTCCCGTACCCGCGGCAGCGGGACCGCGGCCAGCGGAACCCCTCCCCACGTCGCGTCGGACGGGGTGTAGCGGCCCAGGCGGTCCAGCACCTCGGCGGCGTCGGCCGGGCGGGAAGTGACGAGCGCGGTCAGACGGCCGGGGAGGACCCGCACTCCCGAGGCCGGGTCGAACAGCACCGAGGGCTCCGCCGGGGCGTCCCGGGTGCCCTCGTCCGGCTCCGGCTCAAGGCGCAGGAACGCGACGACGCGGCGGGCGGCCACCACCCCCCGGCTGAGCTGGTGGCCCATCTCGATGAGGAACGCCACCGGCCAGCCCAGCGCCACCACATAGCCGTACACCGCCACCAGTTCACCCACGCTGATGCGCCCCTGCGCGGCCAGGCGGGCGCCCAGCCAGGTCACCAGCGCCAGGAACAGCACCGGCAGCCCCACCCCGAGCGCCTGGATCCAGCTGGTGACCGCGCCGACCCGGTAGCCCTGCTCGCGCAGCCGGCCCGAGTCCCGCCGGAACGCGTCCGCGACCAGACCCTTGCCGCCCAGACCGTTCAGCACCCGCAGCCCGCCCGCGAGGTCGCCGATCCGCGCGGTCAGCACCGACTGCCGCTCCCGGTACTCGGCCTCCCTGCCCTGCAGACGGCCCATCAGCGGGCCGAGCAGCACCCCGAGCACCGGCACCCCGAGCAGCACCACCAGGGCGAGCCGGGGCGACACCGACAGCATCAGTCCGCCGACCGCCGCATAGGCGACGACCGCCCCGATGCCCGGCCCCACGGCCGTCAGGGACGTGCTGATGGTCTGCACGTCGCCGACGCCGATGGTGACGACCTCACCGGTCCCCACCTGCCCGCGCAGAGCCGCGCCGAGCCGCGTGGCGTGCCCGACGACCACCTTGACCGTGCGGAAGTTGGCGTCCATCCGCACCCGCGTCATCGTGCGGTGCCGCATCATGCCCAGCCACGCGTTGACCCCGCCGACGGCGGCCATGGCGCCCGTCCAGCCCGCCAGCGCACCCAGGTCGCCGGGCTCCAGGCCGTGGTCGATCGCCCGTGCCATCAGGTACGGCGTCGCCGCCAGCAGCACCATCCAGACACTGGCGAGCACCGCCCCCGCCAGGCACCGCGGCCACTGCCGTGCGACCAGCCACCCCAGGTAGCGCCAGCCGCCCCGGCGGTCCGGCGTGCCCGGGTCCCCGTACGCGTCGATCACCGTCGACTCCCCCCGGAGGCCTTCCGGCAGACCCGCGCCCTCACGCGAGACTGTCCCGCCACGCCCGGTGCAGATCCGCGAACCGGCCCGTACCGGTGATCAGTTCGGCCGGGGAGCCGTCCTCGACGATCCGGCCGCGCTCCATCACCAGCACCCGGTCGGCGATCTCCACGGTGGAGAGCCGGTGCGCGATCACGACCGCCGTACGGCCCCTCAGCACCGTCGTCATGGCCCGCTGCACCGCCTGCTCCCCGGGGATGTCCAGCGAGCTGGTCGCCTCGTCCAGGATCAGCACCGCCGGGTCCGCGAGCAACGCCCGCGCGAACGCCACGAGCTGCCGCTGACCGGCGGAGATACGGCCGCCCCGCTTGCGCACGTCGGTGTCGTAGCCGTCGGGCAGGGCGACGATGAAGTCGTGGGCGCCGATCGCCTTCGCGGCCCGCTCGATCTCCTCCCGCGTCGCCTCCGGACGGCCGATGGCGATGTTGTCCGCGACCGTGCCGGAGAACAGGAACGCCTCCTGCGTCACCATCACCACCCCGCGCCGCAGCTCGGGCACCGCCAGGTCGCGCAGGTCGGTGCCGTCCAGCAGGACCCGTCCGGCCGAGGGGTCGTAGAACCGGGCGAGCAGCTTGGCCAGCGTCGACTTGCCCGCGCCGGTCGAGCCCACGACGGCGACCGTCTGCCCGGCCGGCAGCGTCAGCCCGAAGCGCGGCAGCACCTCGCCGCCGGTGCGGTATCCGAAGCTCACCGAGTCGAAGACGACCTCGCGGCCGGGGTGCTCCGACTCCAGCGGCGGCAGCTCCTTCGGCGCGGCCGGTTCGGGCACCGACGGCGTCTGGGCCAGCAGCCCGGCGATCTTCTCCAGCGAGGCCGCCGCCGACTGGTAGGAGTTCAGGAACATGCCGAGCCGGTCGATCGGGTCGTACAGGCGGCGCAGGTACAGCACCGCCGCCGCCAGCACGCCGAGCTCCAGCGTGCCGTCCGCGACCCGGTAGGCGCCCCACAGCACGATCCCGGCGACGGCCGTGTTGGCGACCAGCCGCGAACCGGTCACATAACGGGCCATCTCCAGCAGCGCGTCGCCGTTCGTCCGCTCGTGGCGCCGGTTCAGGACCGCGAAGTCGGCGTCGTTGGCGCCCTCCCGCCGGAACGCGCGCACCGGCCGGATGCCGTTCATCGTCTCCACGAACTTCACGATCACCGCCGCGATCGCCGTGGACCGCTGCCGGTACACCCGTCCCGCGCGCCGCCGGTAGAGCCGCACCAGCGCGTACAGCGGCACGAACGACGCCACCGCCACGGCACCCATGCCCAGGTCCAGCCAGAGCAGCAGCGCCGCGATGTAGACGAAGGACAGGATGACCGTCACCAGCTCCTGCAGGCCCTCGTCGAGCAGCTCGCGCAGGGACTCCACGTCGGTGGTGGAACGGGAGATGAGGCGGCCCGAGGTGTAGCGCTCGTGGAAGTCGACGCTCAGCGCCTGCGCATGCCGGAAGATGCGTCCGCGCAGGTCGAGCAGCACGTCCTGGCTGACGCGGGCCGCGGCGGCGATGAAGGCGTACTGGAGCGCGCCCGCGCCCAGCGAGCAGAGCAGATAACCGGCGCCCACCGCGATCAGCGGACCGTGCTCGTCGTCCCGCACGGCCGGCACGGCGTGGTCGATGGCGTACGCCACCAGCAGCGGGCCCGCCTGCACCGCCGCCTGCTGGAGCAGCAGGAGGAGGACGGTCAGGGCGACGCGGGCCTTCAGGGGCGCCAGCAGGGAGCGCAGCAGGGCACCGGTCGCACCCGGCGGGCTGGGCAGCACGTCCTGGTCGAAGAGCGCGTCTTCGGCGGGGGTCCCGGCCTCGGCCGGGTCCTCGTCCTGCGGTTGTCCGCTGTCCGGCACGGTGGCCGTGGGCGCCGTCATCGGCCGTCCCCTTCCTCGGGCCCTTCGGGAGTCCCGTGCCCGTCGAGCCCGGACATCAGACGGGCGTACTCGGCGTCGGTGCGCAGCAGTTCGTGATGGGTGCCGACGGCGGCGATCCGGCCCCCGGAGAGCAGGGCGACGCGGTCGGCGAGCAGGACGGTGGAGGGACGGTGGGCCACGATCAGGGCGGTGGTGTCCGCGAGGACCCGCCGCAGGGCCGCCTCCACGGCGGCCTCCGTGTGCACGTCCAGCGCGGACAGCGGGTCGTCCAGGACGAGGAACCTCGGTCTGCCGACCACCGCCCGTGCGAGCGCGAGGCGCTGACGCTGGCCGCCGGACAGGCTGAGGCCCTGCTCACCGACCTGGGTGCCGCTGCCCCGGGGGAGCGCGTGCACGAAGTCGGCCTGCGCGACGGCCAGCGCCCGGTCCAGCTCCTCGGGGCCGGCGCCGTCGCCCGCGCCCATCAGCACGTTCTCGCCGACGCTCGCCGAGAAGAGGGTGGGCTCCTCGAAAGCCACGGCGACCATGGAGCGCAGCTCCTCGCGGGACAGCGCGGTGATGTCCTCGCCGTCCAGCGTGATCCGGCCGTCGGTCACCTCGTGCAGGCGGGGGACGAGCGCGGTCAGCGTCGTCTTCCCGCTGCCGGTGGCGCCGACCAGGGCCATGGACTCACCGGGACGGATGTGCAGGTCGACGTCCGCGAGCAGGGGCGGGGAACCGGCGGGAGCGTCGGGGTAGCGGAACCGGACGTGCTCGAACCGCAGGCCCCGCGGCCGGCCCGTGCCGGTCCCGGGGGCGACGCGCTGCTCGCCGGGAGGTGCCGCCTTCCACGGGACGGGAGCCGCACCGGCGGCACGACCGCCCGCGGCTGCGCCGGTTTCCACCTCCGCGTCCATCACCTCGAAGTACCGGTCCGTCGCCGCCGCCGCCTCCTGGCTCATCGCCAGCAGGAAACCGATGGACTCCACCGGCCACCGCAGGGCCAGCGCCGTGGACAGGAACGCCACCAGCGTCCCCGCCGACAGCGACCCGTCCGCCACCTGTACCGCCCCGACCACCAGCGCGGCCCCGATCGCGACCTCGGGCAGCGTCACGATGACCGCCCAGATGGCCGCCAGCAGCCGCGCCTTGCGCAGCTCCGTCCCCCGCAGGGTGTGGGACAGCTGGTGGAAGGCGCGGGCCTGGCTGCGGTGCCGGCCGAAGCCCTTGATGATCCGGATGCCGAGCACGCTCTCCTCGACCACGGTCGTCAGATCACCGACCTGGTCCTGCGCGCGCCGCGCCACCGCGGAGTACTTCCTCTCGAAGACCCCGCACGTGATCATCACGGGGATGGCGGGTCCGAGGACGACCAGCCCGAGCGTCCAGTCCTGAACGAGCATGATGCCCACGCCGACGAGGATCGTCACGCCGTTGACCAGCAGGAACGTCAGCGGGAAGGCGAGGAACATGCGCAGCAGCATGAGGTCGGTCGTGCCGCGCGACAGCAGCTGCCCCGAGGCCCAGCGGTCGTGGAAGGCCACCGGCAGCCGTTGCAGGTGCCGGTAGAGGGCCGCGCGCATCCCCGCCTCGACGCCCGCCAGCGGCCGGGCCACCAGCCACCGCCGCAGCCCGAACAGCAGCGCCTCCGCGAGGCCGAGGAGCAGCAGGTACAGCGCTCCGAGCCACACGCCCGCCGGATCACGGGCGGCCACCGGCCCGTCCACCATCCACTTCAGGACCAGGGGGATCACCAGCCCCACGCAGGAGGCGAGGATCGCCACGAACGCGGCGGTCCCCAACCTCGCGCGCACGGGCCGCACACAGGGCCACAGCCGCAGCAGGGCACGTACGGTGGAACGCTTCTCGGCGGGGTCCGGGGCGGGTCCCGGCGCGAGATCCGTGGCGGGGGCGGGTTTCGTGGACATCGGCAGCGAGCCTACGGTTCACCACTGACACTGCCCACCGACTTTTCGCGCCCACCGGGGTCGTACGGAGGCCTCACCGGGGTCGTACGGGCGCATCGACCGGTCGGCCGGTGCGCCTCAGGGGGCGCGTCGGCCGGTGCGCCGGCCCCCGCTCGCCGGGACGCCGGTGCCGTGCCCCGGTGAAATGTCTCTGGCCGGGGACCCGCGCGTCGTCCCGGACGAACCGGCCACCGGCCGCGCCCCGCGCGCCCGCCGGGAGACCCGGCAGCTCGTCGAGGACGTCCGCGCGGGCGGGGGCAGCGTCCTCCCGGTCACCCACTTCATGGCGGCGGCGCGGCGCCGGCGCGACCGGACCGCGGTGCACGACCGGGGCCGTGCCGCCGCCCCGGACACCCCGGCCCGCTCACCCCGCCTTCAGCAGCAGCACCGTCCGGGCCGGGACCGTGACCGGCGTCCCCGCCGGGTACGTGGTGCCCGGCGCCTCGCCCTGCTCCTCCCGGCCGGTGTCGACGACCACCTCGTACCGCTCCGCCCACGGGGGACCCGGCAGGACGAAGACGGCCGGTCCCTCACCCGCGTGCAGAAGGGCCAGGAAACTGTCGTCGACGACCGGGTCGCCGCGCTCGTCGCGGCCCGGGATGTCCCGCCCGGACAGATACATGCCGAGGGTGGCGGTGGGGGCGTACCAGTCCCGTTCCGTCATCTCCGTGCCGCCCGGGGTGAACCAGGCCAGGTCGCGCAGGCCGTCCGCGGAGTGCGCGCGGCCGGAGAAGAAGGCCCGGCGGCGCAGTACCGGGTGCCGGTGGCGCAGCGCGATCAGCCGGGAGGCCAGCTCGAACAGGGGCCGCCACTCCGGGTCGTCCCGCAGGCTCCAGTCCACCCAGCTGATCTCGTTGTCCTGGCAGTACGCGTTGTTGCCGCCGCGCTGGGTGCGCCCCATCTCGTCGCCCGCGACCAGCATCGGCACCCCGGTGGACAGCAGCAGGGTCGTCAGGAGGTTGCGCGACTGACGGCGCCTGAGGGCCCGTACGTCCGCGTCGTCCGTCTCTCCCTCCGCGCCGCAGTTCCAGGAACGGTTGTCGTCCGAGCCGTCCCGGTTGCCCTCGCCGTTGGCCTCGTTGTGCTTGCGCTCGTACGACACGAGGTCCCGCAGCGTGAAGCCGTCGTGCGCGGTGACGAAGTTGACCGAGGCGTACGGCCGCCGCCCGCCCCACGCGTACAGGTCGCTGGAGCCCGACAGGCGGTAGCCCATCTCCCGCACGTCCGGCAGCGCGTGCCGCCAGAAGTCCCGCACGGCGCCCCGGTACCGGTCGTTCCACTCCGTCCACAGCGGCGGGAAGGCGCCCACCTGGTAGCCGCCCGAGCCGACGTCCCACGGCTCGGCGATCAGCTTCACCCGGCGCAGCACCGGGTCCTGCGCGATCACCGCCAGGAAGGGGGAGAGCATGTCGACGTCGTGCATGGAGCGGGCCAGCGCCGCCGCCAGGTCGAAGCGGAAGCCGTCCACGCCCATCTCGGTGACCCAGTACCGCAGCGAGTCGGTGATCAGGCGCAGGACGTGCGGCTGGACGACGTGCAGGGTGTTGCCGCAGCCGGTGTAGTCGGCGTACCGGCGGGCGTCCGGCTGGAGGCGGTAGTACCCGTGGTTGTCGATGCCCTTCAGGGAGAGCATCGGGCCCAGCTCGCCCGCCTCCGCCGTGTGGTTGTAGACCACGTCGAGGATGACCTCGATGCCCGCCGCGTGCAGCGCGCGCACCATCCGCTTGAACTCGCCGACCTGTTCCCCGGTGGTACCGGAGGCGGCGTACGCGGCGTGCGGGGCGAAGTAGCCGACCGAGTTGTAGCCCCAGTAGTTCCTCAGCCCGCGGTCGAGCAGATGGCTCTCGTGCGCGAACTGGTGCACCGGCAGCAGCTCCACCGCCGTCACGCCCAGCCGCGTCAGGTGCTCGACCGCCGCCGGGTGCGCGAGGCCCGCGTACGTGCCGCGCAGTCCGGGCGGGATGTCCGGGTGCAGCTTGGTGAAGCCGCGCACGTGCAGCTCGTAGATGACCGAGTCCGCCCACGGCGTCTTCGGACGCCGGTCGTCCGACCAGTCGTCGTCGTCGTGGACCACGACGCCCTTGGGGACGTACGGCGCCGAGTCCCGCTCGTCGCGCACGGTGTCCGCCACCCGCTGCTCCGGCCAGTCGCGCACATGCCCGTACACCTCGGGCGGCAGCAGGAAGTCGCCGTCCACCGCGCGGGCGTAGGGGTCGAGCAGCAGCTTCGCCGGGTTCCAGCGGGCGCCGGTCCACGGGTCCCAGCGGCCGTGCACCCGGTAGCCGTAGCGCTGCCCGGGCAGGACGCCCGGCACGAAGCCGTGCCAGATCCCGTGCGTCAGCTCGGTCAGCCGGACCCGGGTCTCCCGGCCGCCGGGACCCCGCCCGTCGAACAGGCACAGCTCGACCGCCTCCGCGCCGCCGGCCCACAACGCGAAGTTGGTCCCGGCCACCTGGTCGGGACCGGTCCGGAACCGGGCGCCCAGCGGCACCGGGGTGCCGGGCCGGGCCGGCGCGGTGGGGGGCGACGCGGCCCGCCGCGCACCGCCCACCACGACGGCGGGGCGCCCGTTCGCGGCGGCCTGCTTCCCGGCCACCGCCTCCTGCTCGGCTGCGCTGGACACCTGTCAGCCTCCCACGGCTCGTGGAACGACGTCCGGCAGGAGGGCGTGCGGCGTCCCGGCCGCTGCTCCCCGTCGCGTCGTCCTCCCCACAGTTCTGCCCACCGGGTGGCTCGCACTCACGTTTCCCCAGGGCCGACCGGTCGTTACGGGTGGATGTGAGGCACGTACATGGGCGCGCACGGCGCGCGGGGGCCGCTCTGGCCGCCGTACTGACATGGGCAGGACTGCTGGCCGGGGCCGCCGGATGCACCTCGGACGGCGGTGGCGTCGGCTCCGGCATCGGCGAGGTGTTCGGCAAGCCACCCGCCGCCGAGGACGTCATCCGGGTCACCCCCGACGACGGGAGCAAGGCCGTCCGGCCGGACGGGAAACTGGCGGTGCGGGTGCCCGACGGGCGCCTCGAGTCGGTGAAGGTCGTCAAGTCGCAGGACGCGCGGGAGACCCCGGTGCCCGGCCGGATCTCCGAGGACGGCCTCGGCTGGCGGCCCGACGACGACCGGCTCGCACTCGCCGCCAAGTACACGGTCGACGCCGTCGCCCTGGACGGCGGCGGACACCGCTCGGCACGGCACACCACCTTCACCACCTACGTCCCCGAGGAACGCTTCATCGCCTACGTCGCTCCCGAGAACCGCTCGGTCGTCGGCACCGGAATGATCGTTTCGCTGGAGTTCAACCGGGAGATCACCGACCGCGCCGCCGTCCAACGCGCCGTCTCGGTCACCGCGAAGCCCGCCACCGAGATCCGCCCCCACTGGTTCGGCAGGGACCGTCTCGACTTCCGCCCCAAGGAGTACTGGAAGCCCGGCACCGAGGTCACCGTCGCCCTGGACCTGCGGGACGTCGAGGGCGCGAAGGGGGCCTACGGGCTCCAGGACAAGACGCTCTCCTTCACCGTGGGCCGCAGCCAGGTCTCCCGCGTCGACGCGAGCGAGCGGACCATGGAGGTACGCCGGGACGGCACGCTGCTGGCCACCGTGCCCATCACCGCGGGCGCGCCGACGACGCCCACCTACAACGGCAGGATGGTCATCACCGAGCTGCTCGACGTCACCCGCATGAACAGCCGCACGGTCGGCTTCGGCGGCGAGTACGACATCCCCGACGTCCCGCACGCCATCCGCCTGACCAGCTCGGGCACCTTCCTGCACGGCAACTACTGGGCCCCCGCCGACACCTTCGGCCGGGCCAACGTCAGCCACGGCTGCATCGGGCTGCGCGACGACAAGGGCGGCGGTTCCGCCACCCCGGCGGGCTGGTTCTTCGACCGCAGCCTCGTCGGCGACGTCGTCGAGGTGGTCCACAGCAAGGACAGGAAGGTCGCCCCCGACAACGGACTGGGTGGCTGGAACATGAAGTGGAAGGAGTGGAAGGCGGGCGGCGCGGTGAAGTGACGGCGGTGTGCCCCCGGCACCCCGGCCGCCAACTCGGTACGGAACGGTGACAATTCACCTGGCCCTTCACCCCCTGGCCTGCGGTTACGATGCGCCGGTGCGTGCGCGAGCGCACTGGGGCGCGGGCCGGTCCAGGCCCGGGGAGGGGAGACAAGTTGAACGTGCGTCCGATAGCGGGGGCGGTACTCGGGGTGCTGATACTGACCGTCACCGCGTGCGGTGGGGGCGGCTCGGGCCCGGGGGCCGGGGACGGCAAGGGGGAGAAGGTCAAGGACTCCACCGCGGCACAGAGCAAGCAGTCCGAGGCCGTCGTCACCATCACCCCCGGGAACGGGGCGAAGGCCGTCGACACCAGCGGCGCCGTGAAGGTCGGCGCCGCGAAGGGCAGGCTCACGGAGGTCGTGGTCAAGGACGCCGAGGGCGCGAAGGTCGACGGCGAGATATCCGGGGACGGCGCCACCTGGACGCCGTCCACCCATCTGGCCGCCGCCACGGCGTACACCGTGCACGCGGTCGCCAAGGACTCCGAGGGCCGCACGGCCGCCGAGGACTCCCGCTTCACCACCCTGACGCCGAAGAACACCTTCATCGGCGCCTTCACCCCGGAGGACGGTTCGAAGGTCGGCGTCGGCATGCCGTTCTCGATCCGCTTCACCCGGGGCATCACCAACCCGGAGGACGTCGAGAAGGCCATCACCGTCAGGACCGAGCCGGCCGTCGAGGTCGCGGGCCACTGGTTCGGCAACGACCGCCTCGACTTCCGTCCCGAGAAGTACTGGAAGGCCGGCACCAAGGTCACCGTCGACCTGAACCTCGACGGCGTCGAGGGCCGCGAGGACGTCTACGGCAAGCAGGCCAAGACCGTCTCCTTCACCGTCGGCCGCAGCCAGGTCTCCGTCGTGGACGCCAAGAAGCACACGATGAAGGTCGTGCGGGACGGCAGGACCCTCAAGACCGTCCCGGTCACCACCGGCGCCCCCGGCTACGAGACCTGGAACGGCCGGATGGTCATCACCGAGCGGCTCGCGGTGACCCGGATGAACGGCGAGACCGTGGGCTACGGCGGCGAGTACGACATCAAGGACGTCCCGCACGCCATGCGGCTGTCCACCTCCGGCACCTTCATCCACGGCAACTACTGGGGCGGCGACGCCTTCGGCAACCGCAACTCCAGCCACGGCTGCGTCGGCCTGCGCGACGTGCGCGGCGGCTGGGACGAGCAGGCGCCGGCCGCCTGGTTCTTCGAGCACTCGATCGTCGGCGACGTCGTCGTGGTCCAGAACTCCGAGGACGCGACCATCGCCCCCGACAACGGCCTCAACGGCTGGAACATGTCCTGGGAGAAGTGGAAGGCCTGAGCCCCCATCCGCGTAAGGCCCCGGTGCCGGTCCTCGTCGCGAGGTACGGCACCGGGGCCTTTCCCATTGGCCCCCGTGCTGTGCCTGCCCGGGGGGCGGGCCTCCCGGGCCCCCGGCCGGGTGTGAGCCACCGCACCGCCCCGGTAGCCGTTGATCCCCGTTAACCTGCTGGGCATGACCGTAATCCTCGAAGTCGCGGACGGCGTCGGCACGCTGCGACTGGACCGCCCGCCCATGAACGCGCTGGACGTCGCCACTCAGGACCGGCTGAAGGAGCTGGCCGAGGAGGTCACCCGGCGCGAGGACGTACGCGCCGTGGTGATCCACGGCGGCGAGAAGGTGTTCGCGGCGGGCGCGGACATCAAGGAGATGCAGGTGATGGACCACGCGGCGATGATCCTGCGGGCCCGTGCCCTGCAGGACTCCTTCACGGCGGTGGCCCGCATCCCCAAGCCGGTGGTCGCGGCGGTGACCGGCTACGCGCTGGGCGGCGGCTGCGAACTCGCCCTGTGCGCCGACTTCCGCATCGCCGGGGAGAACGCCAAGCTGGGCCAGCCCGAGATCCTGCTCGGCCTGATCCCCGGTGCCGGCGGCACCCAGCGGCTGTCCCGGCTGGTCGGCCCGTCCAAGGCCAAGGACCTGATCTTCACCGGCCGTCAGGTGCGGGCCGACGAGGCCCTAGCGCTCGGCCTGGTGGACCGGGTCGTACCGGCCGCCGAGGTCTACGCGCAGGCGCACGCCTGGGCCGCGCGGCTCGCGAAGGGGCCCGCCATCGCGCTGCGGGCGGCGAAGGAGGCGATCGACACGGGCCTGGAGACGGACATCGAGACCGGTCTCGCCGTCGAGCGGAACTGGTTCGCGGGCCTGTTCGCCACGGAGGACCGCGAACGCGGGATGCGCAGCTTCGTGGAAGAGGGCCCCGGGAAGGCGAAGTTCCTCTGACGCTCCCCCTCCCGGCGGGAGTGCGGGGCGGTGTGCGAGGTTCACCCGAAGTCGCCTCGTCGTACTCGCAATTGACGCGATGTCTGATACGGGTCCCTCGACGGGGCGGTTTATGGCAGCCTTAACGCACCATTAAGCGTGCCTTGTCGAGGGAGTCCGTCGCTTGTCTCCGGCCGAGCCGTCCGCGCAGGTCAGGGGGGTCGCTCCCGGCTCCGAACTGCCTGTGGCATATGCCGATCGACCACCGTCCGGTCCGGCCCCCGCAAGGGCGTATTCCCCGGGAACGGCCCCGGCGCCCTCCGGGGACGGCCATGATGGGGGCATGGCGGGGCTGGATGGTACGGAACTGCCGCGGGGAGCCGCACGGGCGACCGCGGCGCGCTGGTCGCCTGCGGTCGAGGACGAACGCGCGCTCAAGGCGCTGGAACTGTTCGGCAACCCGACGGAGCGCGAGGTTCCGTTGCCCTCCCGCCCCGAGTCCGCCGCCACCGCCCGCCGGCTGGCCCAGGTCGTCGCCCTGCGCCAGTGGAAGCTAGGCCCCAAGGTCACGGAGGACACCGTCCTGCTCGTCTCCGAGCTGGTCGGCAACGCCGTACGCCACACCGGCGCCCGCGTCTTCGGCCTCCGCATGCGCCGCCGTCCCGGCTGGATCCGCGTCGAGGTCCGCGACCCCTCCCGGGGGCTGCCCTGCCTGATGCCCGTGCAGGAGACGGACATCAGCGGGCGCGGCCTCTTCCTCGTCGACAAGCTGTGTGACCGGTGGGGCGTCGACCTGTTGCCGCGCGGCAAGACCACCTGGTTCGAGATCCGGGTCGTCGACCGGTGAGAGCCCATCCGGCGCCGGGAGCAACCTCCTTCGCCGGACACGCCACCTACGGGTGAGAATCCGGAACGCGCCGCTCCGGAGCCGGGATCGTAGCCGCATGATCACCACTCGCCCGCGCCGCCGGACCGCCGCCGCCGTCCTGTCGCTCTCCGCCGTCCTCGCCACCTCGGCCGCCACCCTGCCCGGGTCGGCGACCGTGACGACGTCCCCGGCCAAGGCCGCCCCGTCCTGCCCCCGGTTCGACGACAAGACCAGGGCCGCCGCCGATCCGGGCGTCGACGTCGACCGCATCACCCCCGAGCCGGTCTGGCGCACCACCTGCGGCACCCTCTACCGCAGCGACAGCCGCGGCCCGCAGACCGTCTTCGAAGAGGGCTTCCACGCCAAGGACGTCTACAACGGCCAGTACGACGTCGAGAAGTACGTGCTGGTCAACCAGCCCTCGCCGTTCGTCTCGACGAGCTACGACCACGATCTGTACAAGACCTGGTACAAGTCCGGCTACAACTACTACATCGACGCCCCCGGCGGCATCGACGTCAACGAGACCATCGGCGACACCCACCGGTGGGCCGACCAGGTCGAGGTCGCCTTCCCCGGCGGCATCCAGCGGAAGTACATCATCGGTGTCTGCCCGGTCGACAAGCAGACCAAGACCGAGATCATGAGCGACTGCGAGAGCAACCCGCACTACCGGCCCTGGCACTGACACCGGCCGCTCGGGGCAGGAGGAACAGCGCCTCCGAGCCCACCGCACGGTAACCCGCCGACTGGAACGCCCGCAGACTGCGGGCGTTCCCCGCCGAGACCTGCGCCCACACCGGCTCACCCCCGGCAAGCTGCCGCGCCGCCGTCACGAGCCGCCGCCCCAGCCCCCGGTGCCGGGCACCCTCCGCCACCTCCACGGCGGCCTCCAGCCGCCCGGCCACCCCGCGGCCCAGCACCAGCACCCCGCCTTCGGCCGCCCACACCCGCACCCCGTCGCGCCGCCGCCGGGCCGCGACCACCCGGGGATGCCCGGGATCGGCGACCTCCGTCAGCGTGACCTCCGGGCGTCCCGGGAGCGGAGCACCGGTCAGCAGCACGTCGATCGTGTCGGTCGTCCGTCCCGTGCGCTCCGCGAAGGCCGTCAGGAACCGGGCGTTCATCGTCGCGGCGAGCGGGTCGCAGCGCAGCCCGCCCAGCGTCCTGCGCACCCAGCCCTCGTCCTCGTCGGTGAAGACGACCGAGTGCGCCGTGAAGGCGACGACCCCCGCGTCCCGGCCGCCGTGCTGGGCCACGACGCTCGTCGCACCGTCCGTCGGCGGAAACACCCCCCGAGCCGCCGCGTCCAGGATGTCCCGCAGGCTCTGCGTCACTCCGCGCTCCTTGTCACTCCGCGCTCCTTGAGTCTCCACCCACTGGAAGGCACAGACTCCCAGACCCGACCGACGACGGCACCGGCCTCACGGTCGTCGGCGAACCGGCGCGGACCACCGGAGTCAGCGACCGGGGCGCCCGCCACCGCGAGCTCCTGGCCACGGCGCGGGGCACCGGGCCGCTGCCCGCCCACCGGGAGGAGTCCGCACGGGTGGTCGCCGCGCTGGGGGTCCGGGCGGGCAGCTAGTCTGACCTGCGTCAGAAGGACCCATGCACGACACGAGGGGTGGATCGGTGGCGGACATCGAGGAAGCACGCAAGCAGTTCGAACGGATCGACACGGACGGCGACGGCCTCATCACCGCGGCCGAGTTCAAGACCGCGCTGGCGCAGGGCGGCGACTGGAACGTCACCGAGTCGGTGGCCGAGGCGATCATCGCCGGCCGCGACCTCGACGGCGACAAGCAGCTGTCGTTCGACGAGTTCTGGGCCCACCTGGACAAGTGAGGACGCCGTGGCAGGGCGCGTCCGCCGGTCGCCCGGTGGGCGCCCCGCCCGTCGTGGGCGCGTTACTGCGGGGGAGTGAAGACGGGTCCGGGGCGGAATAGCCCGCCCGGCCCGGAGGTTGCCGTTGCTCACGGCAGGACACGACCTTCGAAGGGCCAGGCGAGTCAGCATCATGAAGATCGGCATCATCGGCGCGGGCAACATCGGCGGCAACCTCACCCGGCGGCTCACCGCCCTCGGACACGACGTCTCCGTCGCCAACTCCCGCGGACCGCACACGCTCACCGCACTGGCCGAGGAGACCGGCGCCACCCCGGTGCCGGCGAAGGACGCGGCGCGCGGCGCCGAGATCGTGGTCGTCACCGTCCCGCTGAAGCGGGTCCCGGACCTGCCGTCCGGCGTCCTCGACGGGGCGGCCGACGGCGTCGCGGTCATCGACACCGGCAACTACTACCCCCAGCGCGACGGCAGGATCGCGGGCATCGAGGACGAGGGACGCACCGAGAGCCGCTGGACCGAGGGCCACCTCGGACACCCGGTGATCAAGGCCTTCAACGGCACCTACGCCCAGGACATCCTCGACCGCGCCCGCCCGGCCGGCGCGCCCGACCGCATGGCGCTCCCGGTCGCAGGCGACGACGGGGCGGCCAAGGCGAAGGTCCGTGCCCTGATCGACGAACTCGGCTTCGACACCGTCGACTCGGGCGGCATCGACGACTCCTGGCGCCAGCAGCCCGGCACCCCCGTCTACGGCCTGCGTGCGGGCGTCGAGGGCGTCACCGAGGCGCTGGCGGAGGCGTCCCCCGAGCGGCCGGCGGACTTCCGGGGCTGACCCCGCCCCGGCTCAGGGCCGGGCCCACTCCTTGAGCGCGGCCTTGCTCGCGAAGTCCGCGACGTTGGTGTCGACCGGGTCGTCGGTGTACTGGTGGAAGCGCCAGTCGGCCCGGATGCGAGGCTTGCCGGCGGACACGTAGTCGGCGATCCAGAGGCCGTCACCGGCGTACGAGGTGGTGTCGACGTTCAGCCAGTAGTGCCTGTTCGCATAGAGGATCACCCTGTTGTCCGGCCGCAGGGCCTTCACCTTCCTGATGAAACCGTCCTTCTCCGCGTTGCTCGCGTGGGTGCCCTCGCCCGTCGTCTCCCAGTCGACGGCGAGGACGTCGCCCTTCCTCTCGGGGGCGTGGGAGACGAAGTACTCGGCCTGGGCGGTGAGGTTGCCCGGCCACAGGAAGTGGTAGAAGCCGACGACCAGTCCGGCGTCCCGGGCCCGCCTCGTCTGGGCGGCCAGCTTCGGGTTGACGTACGAACGGCCCTCCGTCGCCTTGACGAAGACGAAGGACAGGCCGGCCGTGCTGTAGGCGGAGGACTGGTACGCGCTGACGTCGATGCCACGCAGCATGGGGCCTCCCTGAGAGGCTGTGGGGGGGACGGGAGTCGCTGCCTCCACGATGGCACGGGCGCTCCCCGCCGGAAGCGGAATTGCCGATTTCGCTTCGCCGGGGCGCCATTGACGCGCGTAGCGCGTTGCCCCACGCTGGACTCCAGGTCAAGGTCGACTCAATGGTCTGGAGGCCGGGATGTTCAGACGCGTGTCACGTCTTCTCCTTTCTTTTGTCATGCTCATGGCTGGTGCGGTGGCCGGGATGGGAGCCACCGCGGGCACCGCGCACGCCGACTCCTGCTACACCTGGAACCGCACCCTCTCCCAGGGGTCCTCCGGCAGTGACGTGACCCAGCTCCAGATCCGGGTCGCCGGCTGGGTGACCTCCGGCGAGCGGCTCTCCTACGACGGCCAGTACGGTGCGCGGACCGCCGCCGCCGTCAGGAAGTTCCAGGCGGCGTACGGGCTGGGCGCGGACGGCGTCGCGGGCCCCGCGACCTTCAGCAAGATCTACGCCCTCCAGGACGCGGACTGCACGCCCGTCCACTTCAGCTACGCGGAACTCAACAAGTGCAACTCCGACTGGTCCGGCGGTGCGGTCTCCGCCGCCACCGCCAAGTCCAACGCGCTGAAGACGATGTGGAAGCTGGAGGCGATGCGGCACGCCCTCGGTGACGTGCCGATCACGGTCTCCAGCGGCTTCCGCTCCCGCGCGTGCAACAGTGCCGTCGGCGGCTCCTCCACCAGCCGCCACCTCTACGGTGACGCCGCCGACCTGACCGGCTCGCCGAGCTTCTGCCGGCTCGCCCAGCAGGCCAGGACCCACGGCTTCTCGGAGATCCTCGGCCCGGGCTACCCGGGCCACAGCGACCACACCCACGTGGCCTTCGATCCGTCGCCCTACTGGTCGGCCCCCAACTGCGGCATCTGAACCGGTAGTTTCCGCCCGGCAGTCCGCGACCCCCGGAACTTCGAGGCTCCCCGCCGTCCACCTCCCGCCGAGAACCAGTCGTGCCGCCGGCGAACCGGCCGGCGGCACGCACCGGGTCACCGCCCTGCCGGGGCCGTGCAACGGGAGGACCGCGACGAGTGCGAGGAGCAGGGCGACGGCCGGTCTCACCGCGGGGGGGCGGGGCGAGGCGGCGGTCGCGCCGCTGGGGACGCGGTGCCCGCACAGGCCTACGACCCCGATCCGTCTGCGACGCTCATCCACCGGGACACGGACGGCTGTCCCGAGCGAACTCCCGTCTGCCCCGCGGCGTCATGCACGCACTCTCGCCGTACCGGCCCTGACCCGGGTACATCCGGTACGAGGCCCGGGACCCGGCACGCCGAGAGCACGCACCCGACGCCGCGGGGCCGCCCTCCGGGCGAGGACGCGAGTTGACGACAGGACCTAGGGTCTCGGTCATGTTCAAGTCAGGGGTAGGGTTTTTCGCGGTGTTCGGGCTCGGCTGGTGGCTGCTGGGCTCGAGCGCCTTCGACGGGTTGGTGCGGCCGACGCTGGCCGTGGTCGGCTGTGCCGTCACGGCGGGGCTGATGCTCGCCGCGCGCCGTTTCCTTCCCGCGTCGGCGGGGGGACCGTTTCCCGTTGGCCGACGCAGGCGGTTCAACCAGATCAACGGGCTGCAGTGGCTGCTGATCATCGCCATCGTCGCGGTCTGCCTCCGCGTCGGGGTGCCGGTGCTGGTTCCCCCGCTGGTCGCGGTCGTGGTGGGGCTGCACTTCCTGCCGTTGGCGGCGGTGTTCGAGCAACCCCGACTGCGCATGCCGGCGGGGCCGCTGATCGCTTCGGGGGCGGCGGGAACGACCGTCTGGCTCACGAACGGCCCGGACGAGACCGTTCGCCTCGTGGTGGGCCTGACTTCCGCGCTCTCCCTGTGGGGCATGGCGCTCTGGACGGTCGCGGGGGCCGCCTCCCATGCCGGGCAAGGGGCGGGGAGTGGGAGATCTGACGGCGCGTGACAGCCATCGCGCCCGGGTGGCAGGCCGAGTCCGTGCGCGTGAGATCGACCTCGACGAGGGGCGGCGACTGCCGCGGTGATCCGCGGCGGCACCGGGCCGGTCGCGACCTGGCGGATCGCCGGCCCAGGCCGACCCGGCACGACCTGCCGTTCACTTCAGCCTGCCCGTGTGGTCGAAGTCTCCGCTACCAGGGATTCACCTGTGTCCAGCGGCAGTTCCCGGCGTTCAGCCCCGGGCCGGCTGAACGAGACGAGTCGCGATCGCGACGGTGGCCAGGATCCCGGCCGTCACGCGTGGCCAGGGCGGCGCGGACGAAGTCGTCGAGGTCGAAGGTGGTCAGGATGAGCACGCGTGGACCGTTGAGGCAGTCGGCGAGGATGCGGCGGGCGGCTCGGAGACCGTCGAACTGCGGTGCCTCCGGATGCCCGAGGAGGCGACGTCCGAACGCGTGCGGGGCGCGCTGGTCGGGGCCTGCCCGGTCAGCACTCGATGATGTTCACCGCCAGCCCGCCGCGCGCCGTCTCCTTGTACTTGACCGACATGTCGGCCCCGGTGTCCTTCATGGTCTTGATGACCTTGTCGAGGGACACCTTGTGGGACCCGTCGCCGCGCATCGCCATCCGGGCCGCCGTGACCGCCTTGACCGCGGCCATGCCGTTGCGCTCGATGCACGGGATCTGGACGAGGCCGCCGACCGGGTCGCAGGTGAGGCCGAGGTTGTGCTCCATGCCGATCTCGGCGGCGTTCTCCACCTGCTCGGGGGAGCCGCCGAGCACCTCGGCGAGCGCGCCGGCCGCCATGGAGCAGGCGGAGCCGACCTCGCCCTGGCAGCCGACCTCGGCGCCGGAGATGGAGGCGTTCTCCTTGAAGAGCATGCCGATCGCGCCGGCGGCCAGGAGGAAGCGGACCACGCCGTCCTCGTCGGCGCCGGGGACGAAGTTCATGTAGTAGTGCAGGACCGCCGGGATGATGCCGGCCGCGCCGTTCGTGGGGGCGGTGACGACCCGGCCGCCGGCCGCGTTCTCCTCGTTCACGGCCATGGCGTAGAGGGTGATCCACTCCATGGCCAGGGCCTGCGGGTCGCCCTCGGAGCGCAGCTTGCGCGCGGTGTTCGCGGCGCGGCGGCGCACCTTCAGGCCGCCCGGCAGGATGCCCTCGCGGGTCATGCCGCGGTCCACACAGGCCCGCATCACCCGCCAGATCTCCAGCAGGCCCTCGCGGATCTCGTCCTCGTCGCGCCAGGCCCGCTCGTTCTCCAGCATCAGGGCGGAGATGGACAGGCCCGTCTCCCGGGCCAGGCGCATCAGCTCGTCGCCGGTGCGGAAGGGGTACTTGAGCACCGTGTCGTCGAGCACGATGCGGTCGGCGCCCACCGCGTCCTCGTCGACGACGAAGCCGCCGCCGACCGAGTAGTAGGTCTTGGTCAGCACCTCGGTGCCCTGCGCGTCGTGCGCCCACAGGGTCATGCCGTTGGCGTGGTACGGGAGGGTCTCGCGGCGGTGCAGGACCATGTCGTCGTCGTAGGAGAAGGCGATCTCGTGCTCGCCGAGGAGGCGGAGTCGGCCCGAGGACCTGATCGTCCCGACGCGGTCGTCGGCGCTCTCCACGTCCACCGTGCGCGGTGAGTCGCCCTCCAGGCCGAGCAGCACGGCCTTGGGGGTGCCGTGACCGTGGCCGGTGGCGCCGAGGGAGCCGTACAGCTCGGCGCGGACCGAGGTGACGGAGTCCAGCAGCTCCTCGTTGCGCAGGCGGCGGGCGAACATGCGCGCCGCGCGCATCGGGCCGACCGTGTGCGAGCTCGACGGGCCGATGCCGATCGAGAACAGGTCGAAGACCGAGATGGCCACGGGGGACTCCTCAGAACGGGGGTGGTGCGGAGGGGACGCTGCGGGTGGGGCGCCCCGCCGCTTGTGGCGGTCGCGGCGCCCCACCCCAGGGCGCGGTGTCTACTTGTCGAGACCCGGGTACAGCGGGTGGGTGCCGGCCAGGGTCTTCACCCGGGCCTTGAGGGCTTCGGCGTCGTACGACGGCTTCAGCGCCTCGGCGATCACGTCCGCGACCTCGGCGAAGTCCTCGGCCGTGAAGCCTCGGGTCGCCAGGGCCGGCGTACCGATGCGCAGCCCGGAGGTCACCATCGGCGGACGCGGGTCGTTCGGGACGGCATTGCGGTTGACCGTGATGCCGACCTCGTGGAGACGGTCCTCGGCCTGCTGACCGTCCAGCTCGGAGTCGCGCAGGTCCACCAGGACCAGGTGGACGTCCGTGCCGCCGGTGAGGACGGAGACGCCCGCCGCCTTCGCGTCGTCCCGCACCAGGCGCTCGGCCAGGATGCGGGCACCCTCCAGCGTACGGCCCTGGCGCTCCTTGAAGTCCTCGCTCGCGGCAACCTTGAAGGCGACGGCCTTGGCGGCCACCACGTGCTCCAGCGGGCCACCCTGCTGACCGGGGAAGACGGCGGAGTTGATCTTCTTGGCCAGCTCGGCCGTGGAGAGGATCACACCGCCGCGGGGGCCGCCCAGCGTCTTGTGGGTGGTGGTGGTGACCACGTGGGCGTGCGGCACCGGGTTCGGGTGCAGGCCCGCCGCGACCAGACCGGCGAAGTGCGCCATGTCGACCATCAGGTACGCGCCGACCTCGTCGGCGACCTTGCGGAACGCGGCGAAGTCGAGCTGACGGGGGTAGGCCGACCAGCCGGCCACGATCAGCTTCGGCTTGCTCTCCTTGGCGAGGCGCTCCACCTCGGCCATGTCGACCCGGCCGTCGTCGCCGACGTGGTAGGGGACGACGTTGTACAGCTTGCCGGAGAAGTTGATCTTCATGCCGTGGGTCAGGTGCCCGCCGTGGGCGAGGTTCAGACCCATGATCGTGTCGCCGGGCTTGAGCAGCGCGAACATGGCGGCCGCGTTGGCCTGGGCGCCCGAGTGCGGCTGGACGTTGGCGTGCTCGGCGCCGAAGAGGGCCTTGACCCGGTCGATGGCGATCTGCTCGATCACGTCGACGTGCTCGCAGCCGCCGTAGTAGCGGCGGCCGGGGTAGCCCTCGGCGTACTTGTTGGTGAGGACCGAGCCCTGGGCCTCCATGACCGCGACCGGGGCGAAGTTCTCCGAGGCGATCATCTCGAGGGTGGACTGCTGGCGGTCCAGCTCGGCGTCGACGGCGGCGGCGACGTCGGGGTCGAGCTCGTGCAGGGGGGTGTTCAGAAGCGACATGCGTCCGTGTCTCCTCAGGCGCCGGCGAATGCGGTGTAGTCGTCGGCGGAGAGCAGGTCGGCCGGCTCCTCCGTGACGCGCACCTTGAACAGCCAGCCACCCTCGAAGGGGGCGCTGTTCACCAGCGACGGGTCGTTGACGACGTCCTCGTTGATCTCGGTGACCTCACCGGAGACGGGGGAGTACAGGTCGGAGACCGACTTGGTCGACTCCAGTTCGCCGCAGGTCTCACCCGCGGTCACCGAGTCGCCGACCTCGGGGAGCTGGACGAAGACGACGTCACCGAGCGCGTTGGCCGCGTGCTCCGTGATGCCGACCGTCGAGGCGCCGTCCTCGGCGCCCGACAGCCACTCGTGCTCCTTGCTGTAGCGCAGCTGCTGGGGGTTGCTCATGGCCTGAATTCTCCTGTACGCGAGGAAGTGGCTGGTGAAGGGGGTGAAGGGAGGTGAAGCGCATGACGAAAGGGGCCGCCGGAACCGCCGCTGGTGAGCAGCGAGAGGGCGCGCGGGCCGGCAGGGACCCGCCGCCCAGTGTCTACTTCCGGCGCTTGTAGAACGGCAGCGCCACGACCTCGTACGGCTCGTGGCTGCCCCGGATGTCCACACCGACACCCGCGGTGCCCGGTGCCGCGTGCGCGGGGTCGACGTACGCCATGGCGATCGGCTTGCCCAGCGTCGGGGACGGGGCGCCGGAGGTGACCTCGCCGATCACCTCGCCACCGGCGACGACCGGGTACCCGGCGCGCGGCACCCGGCGGCCCTCGGCGACCAGGCCGACCAGGACGCGGGGCGGGTTCCGCTCCGCCCGGGAAGCGGCCCCGGTCAGCGCGGCGCGCCCGACGAAGTCGCCCTCCTTCTCGAACTTCACCACCCGGCCGAGACCGGCGTCGAACGGCGTCAGCGCGGTCGTCAGCTCGTTCCCGTACAGCGGCATGCCCGCCTCCAGGCGGAGCGTGTCCCGGCAGGACAGGCCGCACGCGACCAGACCGACGCCCTCGCCCGCCCGGGTCAGCGCCTCCCACAGCTCGACGGCGTGCTCCGGCTTCACGAACAGCTCGAAGCCGTCCTCGCCGGTGTAGCCGGTGCGCGCGACGAGCGCCGGGACACCGGCGACGGTGCCGGGCAGGCCGGCGTAGTACTTCAGGCCGTCCAGGTCGGCGTCGGTGAGGCTCTTGAGGATGCCGGGGGACTCGGGACCCTGCACGGCCAGCAGCGCGTAGGCGTCGCGGTCGTCGCGCACCTCGGCGTCGAAGCCGGCCGCCCGCTCGGTGAGCGCGTCGAGCACCACCTGGGCGTTGGAGGCGTTGGCGACCACCATGTAGTGAGCGGACGCGGCCTCGGCGTCGCCCAGCCGGTAGACGATCAGATCGTCCAGGATGCCGCCGTCCTCCCGGCAGATCATGGTGTAGCGGGCCCGGCCCGGCCGCACGCTGCCGATGTTGCCGACCAGCGCGTAGTTCAGCAGCTCGGCGGCCTGCGGCCCGGTGACGGTGATCTCACCCATGTGCGAGAGGTCGAAAAGACCCGCCCGGGTGCGCACCGCGACGTGCTCCTCGCGCTCGGAGCCGTAGCGCAGGGGCATGTCCCAGCCGGCGAAGTCGGTCATCGTCGCGCCGAGCGCGCGATGCGTGGCATCGAGCGCGGTACGGCGGAGTTCGGTACTGCTCATCGGTCGGTCGTCTCCCAGGACAGGACGTGGCGAGGTCGATCCTCCCCATCTGTCATCGGAACCTGAGAGGTTCGCCGCGGCCACCGGAGTACGGCGATCAGCGGCTTGCACCTTGGGTGGGACCGCCGTCGGGGGCGGTCCGCTTTTCAGATGTGCCTCGCCCGCGCGGTAACGGGGCCTGAGAGATTCAAGGGAGGGACTTGCTCCTTCGGCGCCCCGGCGACGGCCGGGGACTCTCCCGCGCGGATTCAAACGGCCGGTATGCAGTTGGCGCCGCCATCATTGCACGCCGGGTCGGTCCATGGCAGACCGTGATCTGTAACCGGCTTGTGGCAGTAAGCGAACGAAAACGCGAGACCCGCGCATTACCTTTTCTTTACACTCGACGGGGATGGGAACTCGTGAACCGCCCCAGGGGAGGACGATCACGGTGAACAGGACCACGGCGTACGCCACCACCTCGGGACTCGCGCTGCCCGGGCAGCCCGCCGCTCCGGCCCCGGAGGCGTGCGCCGAACTGCCCGCGCCCGTCGTCCGCGACCTCCGGGACCGCGACGGCCGCAGCCCGCACGCCCTCCTCTTCGGCCCCCGGGACCTGGTGGTGATCACCGGCCTGCCCGGCAGCGGGAAGTCCACGCTGATGGAGCGCACCGTGCGCGGCCGGCGCATCGACTCCCAGGACACCCGCGACCGCTGGGACCGCCGCATGCCGCGCTTCCTGCCGTACGGGCTCTACCGCCCGCTGGTCCGCCTCGACCACTACGCCGGACTGCGCCGCGCGCTGCGCTCCGGGGAGGGGGTCGTCGTCCACGACTGCGGCACCCAGGCCTGGGTGCGAGGCTGGCTGGCCCGCGAGGCCCGCCGCCGGGACGGCACCCTGCACCTGCTGCTGCTCGACGTCGCCGCCGACGAGGCCCTGGCCGGCCAGCGCGAGCGGGGCCGGGGCGTCTCGCGGTACGCGTTCCTGCGGCACCGCTCGGCCAACTCCCGCCTGCTGCGCGCGGTGACCGAAGGGACCCTGCCCGCCGGCTGCGCCTCGGCGGTCGTCCTGGACCGGGCGGCGGCCGACGCCCTCCACCGGATCGCCTTCACCGGGTGACACCCCGTAGGCCGCTGGGCCGAACGGGTTAGCCTTTCGGCCACGGACAGCGGTACCAGGCAGGCGGTAGGCAGATGGACTTCCCAGGGGACCTCCCGGCGGACTTCTCCGCCGGTTTCCCGGCACAGACGCACCCCCACCCGCACGGCGGGTGGCCCGGCAACGAGCTGGAGGAGGTGCTGTCCGCCGCCCTCGGCGTGCCCGGCGCCGGCGGCCGGATCGTGGAGGTCCTCGGCCGCAGCTTCGTCTGGGTCCCGCTGCCCAACGGCGGCGGCCCGCACAGCGGCCCCCTGGACCTCCCCTCGCTGGAGATCGACGGCCAGGCGTACGTGCCGGTGTTCAGCTCCGAGGAGCAGCTCCGCCGGGTCGCCGGGGCGCGGATGGCGTACACCGTCGCCCCCGCCGCCGAGTTCGCCCGCGGCCTGCCCCCGCAGGTCGGCATCGCCGTGAACCCGGAGGGCGTGGTGGGCGTCCCGCTGCCGCCGCCGGCCGTGGCCGAGCTGTGCCGGGCCGGGCAGACTCCGCTGGACGGGCCCGCGTCCGGCGGCCGGGTCCGCCTCTTCGAGCCGGACTGGCAGGACGACCCGGTGGACTTCCTGGCGGCGGCCTCCGCCGAGTTCGCCGCCACCGGCGTCGTGCGCAGCGCGCGCCGCTGCCTGGCCGCCATCGAGACCGCCGACCCGGTCCTGTTCGTCGGCGTCGAACTCTCCCACTGGGAGGGCGACGCCCGCGCCCTCCCCCTGGACGCCCTGGGCCGTGCCCTGGCCGCGTCCCCCCTGAAGTGGCAGGTCAACCTGGTCCTCCTGGAGGCGGCCCAGGACCCGGTCTGCGACTGGATGCGCGAGCAGGTCCGCCCGTTCTACGCCCGGGACTTGTGAACGCAGGTCGACGGAGCGCCCTTCAGGGGTTGCGAGGCCGCGGCGTGTGGGCTGCGCCGCGTGGCAGCGACGAGCCAAGGCGGGCGCCGCGGCCGCGGGACGGCAGTCCCCCGAGCTGATAGGCGCCCCCCGCCCCGCGGAGCCTTAAGCTGGTTCCACGACCGGGACTTCTCGAAGGGGCGATACGCGTGAGCGCCAGCGGCACCACGACCGGGCAGGTCGAGCACATGCTGCGCCAGGTGACGCCCGGGCGCTACGACGCCTACGAGGCCCTGCTGCGCGCACTCGCCACCCCCACCTCCGGGCAGGTCTGGATGCTGCTGTGGCACGGCCAGGCCGGCTCCCCCGACGCCCAGTACGGGAACATGGAGGTCGACGGCTACGGTTACGCCCCCTGCGTCACCTCCGCCCAGGAGCTGTCGGCCAGCGGCTGGAACCGCTCGTACGAGGTGGTCGACGGCCTGGAGGCCGCCCGCGCCCTCTATCCGGACCACTACGGCCTCTGGCTCAACCCGCACGCGCCCGGCGGCGGCGTCGGCATCCCCTGGCTGGACCTGCGCCGCATCGCCTCCGGCCTGGACCGGCAGCCCGCCGGACCCCTGCGCCTGTCCGAACCGGCCATCGAGGTCCCGCAGTTCTACGCCCTGCTCGCGCAGAACGCCCACCGCACCCCGGCGGTCCGCGCGCTGCGCCGCGCCTGGGTGCAGCCGGCGCTGGGGGCGCCGTATCTCGCCATCGGTCTCGACGTGTACGACACCTCCCCGCCGGCCGTGGACGCGGTCCGCGCGATGATGCAGCAGTCCGTCGGCGCGGTACCGGACGGACTGCCGGTGTCGACGGTGGCGATGACCGACGCCCACGATCCGGTCGCCCTGTGGCTGCGCGCCAACGCCCGTCCGTTCTACGACCGCGAGGCCCACGCGGCCGCCCCCGCCCAGGCACCGGCGGGCGGGTACGGATACCCTCCGGCCGGTAGCCGTTACTGACGGCCGCGTCGACTCCCCGGCCGGGCCGACGAAGGCGATCTGCGCGCGTAGATGACGACGCAAAACGCCGCTTTGTCTCCGATGTCCCAACTCGCCCGCGTCCGACCCCCGTTACCCACTGTCCGGATAACGGAACACCTCAAACCGCATCACGGTTGAGCATCCATTCCCCGTCAAGTCTGGCTACAGATCGCCAAAGCATTGAAGACTCCCGAAACAAGGGGTTGATGCTCGCCTCTTTGTACGACGGACTGAATCACGCCGCTACAGCGGCAAGTGCGGGCCGGCTACCGCCGGTTGAGAGGGGTCCCTGCCAGATGACGGCACCATTGCACGAGCCGACCGCGGAAGCGGCCCCGAGTGCGGCAGAGGAAGCGGCGGTCGCCGACGCCGAGGCCAAGTCGGTACAAGGGCGCTCCCTGGGCCGGATCGCCTGGGAGCGCCTGAAGAGGGACAGGCTGGCCCTCGCGGGCGGCATCGTGGTGCTGCTCCTCATCGTGGTCGCCGTGTTCGCGCCCCTGATCACCTCGCTGTACGGGCAGGAGCCCAACGCGTACAACGAGGACATGATCGACCCGCTGTTCGGTACCCCCACGGGTTCCCTGGGCGGCATCAGCGGCGACCACTGGCTCGGCGTGGAGCCGGTCAACGGCCGTGACATCTTCGCCCGCATCGTCCACGGCGCGCGGATCTCGCTGCTCGTCGGTTTCCTGTCCGCGATGGTCGCCGTGGTCATCGGCACCGTCCTCGGTGTCCTGGCCGGCTTCTTCGGCGGCTGGGTCGACTCGCTCGTCAGCCGGATCATGGACGGCCTGCTGGCCTTCCCGCAGCTCCTGTTCATCATCGCGCTGGTCTCCGTGCTGCCGGACTCGATGCTGGGCCTGAGCGGCACGGGGGTGCGGCTGCTCATGATGATCGTGGTCATCGGCTTCTTCGGCTGGCCCTACATCGGTCGCGTGGTCCGCGGCCAGACCCTGTCCATGCGTGAACGGGAGTACGTGGAAGCGGCCCGGTCGCTGGGAGCCGGACGGTTCTACATCCTTTTCAAGGAACTGCTCCCCAACCTGGTGGCGCCGATCATCGTCTACACCACGATGATGATCCCCACCAACATCCTCACCGAGGCGGCGCTCAGCTTCCTGGGCGTGGGCGTCAAGCCGCCGACGTCGTCCTGGGGGCAGATGCTCTCGAGCGCGATCGACTACTACAAGTCGGACACCATGTACATGGTCGTCCCCGGTGTGGCGATCTTCATCACCGTTCTTGCCTTCAACCTCTTCGGCGACGGCGTGCGTGACGCGCTGGACCCGAAGGGCTCCCGCTGACCCTGCCGTACCGCAAAGCGACCCGTGGCACCTGCACGGCGTCTCTCATCTAATCCGGAGGATCCGAGATCGTGACTACCCAACGCACCTCAGGGCGGCGCAAGCAGGCTTTGGCCGCTGCCGCAGTGGTCGCCGCGCTGCTGACCACGGCGGCGTGCGGCGGCGGCGGCGGCGATGACGACAGCGGCGGCGGTTCGAAGAACGGCGCGGCCGGCTTCGACGCAGCCAACAACAAGGTCGCCCAGGCCTCCGAGGCCAAGAAGGGCGGGACGCTGAAGTTCGCCAGCACGCAGGACGCCGACTCGTGGGACACCACGCGCGGCTACTACGGCTTCATGTGGAACTTCTCCCGCTACTACAGCCGTCAGCTCGTCACGAACAAGACGGAGCCGGGCAAGACCGGTGCCGAGGTCACCCCCGACCTCGCCACCGACGTCGCCAAGGTCTCGGACGACGGCAAGACCTACACGTACACCCTGCGTGACGGCGTCACCTGGGAGGACGGCAAGCCGGTCACCTCCAAGGACGTCAAGTACGGCATCGAGCGCGTCTGGGCGCAGGACGTGCTGTCCGGCGGCCCGACGTACCTCAAGGAGGTGCTCGACCCGAAGGACGAGTACCACGGCCCGTACAAGGACAAGTCCAAGGACAAGCTGGGCCTGAAGGCCATCGAGACGCCGGACGACAAGACCATCGTCTTCCACCTGCCGCAGGCCAACTCGGACTTCGAGGAGATGCTCGCGCTGACCTCGGCGTCCCCGGTCCGCCAGGACAAGGACACCAAGTCCAAGTACGGCCTGCACCCGTTCTCCTCGGGCCCGTACAAGTTCGAGTCCTACAACCCCGGCAAGGACCTGACCCTGGTCCGCAACACCGAGTGGAAGCAGGCGTCGGACCCGGTCCGCAAGGCGTACCCGGACAAGATCACGATCAAGTTCTTCACCAACGCCAACGACCTGGACGCCCGTCTGATCGCCGGCGACTACGACATCGACCTGGCCCAGACCGGCCTGTCCCCGCAGGGCCGCACCACCGCCCTGAAGGAGCACAAGGCCAACCTGGACAACCCGGTCTCGGGTTACATCCGGTACGCGGTGTTCCCGCAGAACGTGAAGCCGTTCGACAACATCCACTGCCGCAAGGCCGTGCTCTACGGGGCCGACCACGTCTCCCTGCAGACCGCGCGCGGCGGCCCGGTCGCCGGTGGCGACATCGGCACCAACATGCTGCCGCCCGCCGTCCCGGGCGCCGAGGGCCAGAAGTACGACCCGTACGAGATGGCCGGCGCCAACAAGAACGGCAACGCCGACAAGGCCAAGGAAGAGCTGAAGGCCTGCGGCAAGCCGAACGGCTTCAAGACCACCATCGCCGTCCGCAACAACAAGCCGGTCGAGGTGGCCACCGCCGAGTCCCTCCAGGCGTCGCTGAAGAAGGTCGGCATCGACGTCGAGATCGACCAGTACGACGGTTCGCAGTACGCCAGCGTCATCGGCAGCCCCTCGAACGTGCACAAGAAGGGCTACGGCATCATCATCATGGGCTGGGGCCCGGACTTCCCGTCCGTGCAGGGCTACGGTCTGCCGCTGTGGCACAGCGACTACATCCTCGACAGCGCGAACAACAACTTCGCGATGATCGACGACAAGAAGATCGACGGTCTCTTCGCCGACTACCTGACCGAGCTGGACGACGCGGGTAAGACGAAGATCGCCACGGAGATCAACCACAAGGTGATGGAGGGCGCGTACTACCTGCCCTTCGTCTTCGAGAAGTTCATCAACTGGCGCTCCAGCAACGTGGCGAACATCTACACCACCGACGCTTACAGCGGCATGTACGACTTCGTCAACCTCGGCCTGAAGAACCCCAAGAAGTAACCGGTACACCCGCCGTACGGCACGAAAGGCAGGTGAAGGCCGGCGCGGCGTGACCGCGGGCCGCCGGAAGTCCCCCACAGCCCACAAGGCATGGGCGGACCCCCACCGGCGGCCCGCGGTACGCAGCGGGCCGCAACCCGTGCTCGCTTACCTCATCAGGCGGCTGTTCGCCGCCGCAGTGATGCTCGTGGTCATCATCCTGGTGGTCTTCTGCATCTTCTTCCTCGTCCCCAAGTGGGCCGGGGTCGACATCGCCCTGAACTTCGTCGGCAAGCAGGCGGACCCCGCCGCCGTCGAGGGTGTGCGGGAGAAGCTGGGTCTGGGCGACCCGGTCCTCGTCCAGGCCTGGGAGTTCTTCAAGGGCATCTTCGCGGGTCGCACCTACGCGTCCGGCGGTGACGTGACCCACTGCTCCGCGCCCTGCTTCGGCTACTCCTTCAAGACCGAGCAGTCCGTCTGGCCGGTGCTGACCGAGCGTTTCCCGGTGACCCTGGCTCTCGCGCTCGGCGCCGCCGTGCTGTGGCTGATCTTCGGCGTGGCCGCCGGTGTGCTCTCCGCCCTCAAGCGCGGTTCGCTGTGGGACCGCGGTGCGATGGTCGTCGCCCTGGCGGGTGTCTCCCTCCCCATCTACTTCACCGGTCTGCTCAGCCTGGCGGTCTTCTCCTACGGCCTGGGCTGGATCAACGGTGAGTTCGTACCGCTCGACGAGAGCTTCGGCGGATGGTTCGGCGGCATGATCCTGCCCTGGGTCACCCTGGCCTTCCTGTACGCGGCGATGTACGCCCGGATCACCCGCGCCACCATGCTGGAGATCCTCGGCGAGGACTACATCCGCACCGCGCGGGCCAAGGGGCTCAAGGAACAGGTCGTCATCAGCAAGCACGCGATGCGGTCGACGCTGACCCCCCTGCTCACCATGCTCGGCATGGACCTCGGCGCCCTGATGGGCGGTGCGATCCTGACCGAGACCACGTTCAGCCTCCCCGGCCTCGGCCAGAAGGTGCTGGACGCGATCAAGAACCACGACCTGCCCTTCATCCTGGGCGTCGTCCTGATCACTTCTCTCGCGGTGCTGATCGCCAACCTCGTGGTGGACATCCTGTACGCCGTGATCGACCCCCGAGTGAGGCTCGCATGACCGAACTGAGCAAGAGCGGGGCCGCGGTGGGCGAGCCCACCGGCAGCTCGCCCGCGCCGACCTCCTTCCTGGACGTACGCGACCTCAAGGTCCACTTCCCGACCGACGACGGCCTGGTGAAGTCCGTCGACGGGCTCTCCTTCCAGCTGGAGAAGGGCAAGACCCTCGGCATCGTGGGCGAGTCCGGCTCCGGCAAGTCGGTGACCTCGCTCGGCATCATGGGCCTGCACACCGCCGGCCAGTACGGCAAGCGCAAGGCCCGGATATCCGGCGAGATCTGGCTGGACGGCACCGAGCTGCTGTCCGCCGACCCGGACCACGTCCGCAAGCTGCGTGGCCGCGAGATGGCGATGATCTTCCAGGATCCGCTGTCCGCGCTGCACCCGTACTTCACGATCGGGCAGCAGATCGTGGAGGCGTACCGCATCCACCACAAGGTGGACAAGAAGACCGCCAGGCGCCGTGCCGTGGAGATGCTCGACCGGGTCGGCATCCCGCAGCCGGACAAGCGGGTGGACAGCTACCCGCACGAGTTCTCCGGCGGTATGCGACAGCGCGCGATGATCGCGATGTCGCTGGTCAACAACCCCGAGCTGCTCATCGCGGACGAGCCGACCACCGCCCTGGACGTGACCGTCCAGGCGCAGATCCTCGACCTCATCCGGGATCTGCAGAAGGAGTTCGGCTCCGCGGTCGTCATCATCACCCACGACCTGGGCGTCGTCGCCGAACTGGCCGACGACCTCCTGGTGATGTACGGCGGCCGGTGCGTCGAGCGCGGTCCGGCTCAGAAGGTGTTCTACGAGCCCCGGCACCCCTACACCTGGGGCCTGCTCGGCTCGATGCCGCGGCTCGACCGCGACCAGCAGGAACGCCTCATCCCGGTCAAGGGCTCGCCGCCCTCCCTCATCAACCTCCCGTCCGGCTGCGCCTTCAACCCGCGCTGCCCGTACGCCGACGTGCCCAAGGACGACGTCACCCGCACGGTCCGTCCCGAGCTGACCGAGGTCGGCAGCGAGCACTGGGCCGCCTGCCACATGTCGCAGGAGCAGCGGGAGCGTATCTGGATCGAAGAGATTGCGCCGAAGCTGTGAGCGACGAAGCCAAGGACGAAACCAAGCGCAGGGCCGAGGACGAAGCAGTGGCCATCCCCGCGCAGAGCGACGGCACCGAGGGCGAGTCCGCCGGGACCGCCACTCTCACCAAGGACGCCGCCCCCGGTGAGGCCCTGCTCAAGGTGACCGGGCTGCAGAAGCACTTCCCGATCAGGAAGGGCCTGCTGCAGCGCCAGGTCGGCGCGGTCCGCGCCGTCGACGGTATCGACTTCGAGGTCAGGGCCGGCGAGACGCTGGGTGTCGTGGGCGAGTCCGGCTGCGGCAAGTCGACCATGGGCCGGCTGATCACCCGGCTTCTCGAACCGACCGCGGGCAAGGTCGAGTTCCAGGGCAAGGACATCACCCACCTCGGGGTCGGCGGCATGCGTCCGCTGCGCCGCGACGTGCAGATGATCTTCCAGGACCCGTACTCCTCGCTGAACCCGCGCCACACCATCGGCACGATCGTCAGCGCCCCCTTCAGGCTCCAGGGCGTCCGGCCCGAGGGCGGGGTCAAGAAGGAGGTGCAGCGGCTGCTGTCGGTGGTCGGTCTCAACCCCGAGCACTACAACCGCTACCCGCACGAGTTCTCCGGCGGCCAGCGCCAGCGCATCGGCATCGCCCGCGCGCTCGCGCTCAACCCGAAGCTGGTCGTGGCCGACGAGCCGGTCTCCGCGCTCGACGTGTCGATCCAGGCCCAGGTCGTCAACCTGCTCGACGACCTGCAGAGCGAGCTGGGCCTGACGTACGTGATCATCGCGCACGACCTGTCCGTCGTCCGGCACGTCTCGGACCGCATCGCGGTGATGTACCTCGGCAAGATCATGGAGCTGGCCGACCGCGACCTGCTCTACAAGACGCCGATGCACCCGTACACCAAGGCGCTGATGTCGGCCGTCCCGATCCCGGACCCGGCGCGCAAGTCGGCCAAGAGCGACCGCATCCTGCTCCAGGGCGACGTCCCCTCGCCGATCGCACCGCCGAGCGGCTGCCGGTTCCACACCCGGTGCTGGAAGGCGACGCAGATCTGCACGACCACCGAGCCGCCGCTGAAGGAACTCCGCCCCGGTCAGCAGGTGGCCTGCCACCACCCGGAGAACTTCGAGGACCAGGCCCCGCAGGACGTCGTCCTGCTCTCCGACGCCAAGCAGGCGGCGGAGCTGGTTGCGGAGGACGCCCTGGCGGAGTCGGCGGCGACGTCGGCGGCAGTGGCCGCCGAGGCCGAGGCCGAAGCCCCGGCCGAGGATGCGGAGAGCGCCGAGGCGGATGCCCCGGACACGGCGGATGCCCCGGACACCGCGGATTTCCCGGACACGGCGGACGGCGACGGTGGTGACGCCGGCGACGCCGGTGACGCCGGTGAAAAGCCCACCGCCGAGGACGCCGACGAGGAGCCTTCCGCCAAGGAGAAGTGACCTCGGCCGCCAGTGAGCCCCTGCCTTCGTTTGTAAGGCGGGGGCTCTTCGGCAGGTAAGAATGGAAGGGTGTACGAGCAACTCTTCAGCCCCACCGTCCAGCACACGCTCGACCTGATCGGCATCTTCGTCTTCGCCATCTCCGGCGCCCTGCTGGCCGTACGCAAGAACTTCGACGTCTTCGGCATCGCCGTGCTCGCCGAGGTCACCGCGCTGGGCGGCGGAATGTTCCGGGACCTGGTCATCGGCGCGGTGCCGCCCGCCGCCTTCACCGATCTCGGGTACTTCCTCACCCCCCTCTTCGCGACGCTGCTGGTCTTCTTCCTCCACCCCCACGTGGAGCGCCTCCAGAGCGGCGTGAACATCTTCGACGCGGCCGGGCTCGGCCTGTTCTGCGTCGCCGGCACCACCAAGGCGTACGACTACGGGCTCGGCCTGACCGCCTCGGCCTGCCTGGGCCTGGCCACCGCGGTGGGCGGCGGCGTCCTGCGCGACGTGCTCGCCAACGAGGTGCCCTCACTGCTGCGCTGGGACCGTGACCTGTACGCCGTCCCGGCGATCGTCGGCTCCGCGATGGTCGCCCTGTGCATCCGCTACGAGGCGCTCACCCCGTTCACCAGCGCACTCGCGGTCGTCACGGCCTTCGTGCTGCGGCTGCTCGCCCTGCGCTTCCACTGGCGGGCGCCGCGCGCCTGGAACCGGCGGTCGACGGTGGTGGAAGGGGACTGAGCGGATCGCGTCCGTCCTCGCCCAGGCGTGGTCGGCCGGGGGCGTGGAGCCGCTGGAGGCCGCCCTGGGCGAGTGGCGCGGCCGGGTGTCCGTCCGGGGGCGGGCGACGGTGGCCGGGTCGGCGCAACTGGAGGTGTATCTGCGTGCACGGGAGTGGACAGGAAAAGCTACCGCTTAGTATTTTCCTGTTGTACCGTGCAGTCATGCCAGAAGCAGCCTCCGCAGCGGCCACGCGGGCCACCATCGGCGACAGCGAGTTCGACCGGGACACCGCCGCCACCCGGCGCGCCCCCGGCGTCTACGACATCGACCTGTCGGCCGGCTTGACGATCGTCAGCGCCGTCAACGGCGGCTACCTGCTGGCCGTCCTGGGCCGGGCCCTCGGCGACGCGCTCCCGCACCCCGACCCCTTCACCGTCTCGGCGCACTACCTCACCGCCTCCCGGCCCGGCCCGGCGGTCGTGCGCACCGAGACCGTCCGCACGGGGCGCTCCCTGTCCACCGGCCAGGCCTCCCTCTTCCAGTACGACGACGAGGGCAACGAAGTCGAGCGCATCCGCGTCCTCGCCTCCTACGGCGACCTCGACGCGCTGCCCGACGACGTCCGCACCTCGGCGAAGCCGCCCGCGATCCCGCCGATGGACCAGTGCTTCGGCCCGGCCGACGGCCCCGTCCCCGTCGAGGGCAGCTCGGCCATCACCGACCGGCTGAGCCTGAAGCTGGACCCCGCCACGCTGGGGTGGGCGCTGGGGCGGCCCTCGGGCCGGGGTGAGATGCGGGCCTGGTTCGGGCTCGCCGACGGCCGCGACGCCGACCCGCTCTCGCTGCTCCTCGCCGTGGACGCGCTGCCGCCGACCGCCTTCGAGCTGGGACTCAAGGGCTGGGTGCCGACGGTCGAGCTGACCGCGCACGTGCGCTGCCGTCCGGCGCCGGGCCCGCTGCGGGTCTCCATCACCACCCGCAACCTCGCCGGCGGCTTCCTGGAGGAGGATGCCGAGGTCTGGGACAGCGCAGACCGGCTGGTCGCGCAGTCCCGCCAGCTGGCCCGGGTCCGGCTGGGCTGACCCGGAGGCGCCTCAGTCCAGCCAGTGCGTGCGGCCGACGCTGATCAGCCGCAGTTGCCGCCGTGCCGTCTCGACGGCCCGGCGGCGCTCGTCTTCCGGGGCGTCCAGCGTCTCCAGGAAGAGGGACGCCGTGATCAGCATCTGGTCGACGTAGAGGCCCGCCAGCATGCGCAGGTCGGTCTCGCTCCAGCCCGCCGCCGACGCGTCCGTGGCCAGCTCGGCCTGCACCTCCTCGGCGAACCGCGCCAGTTGCTCCCGTATCGCCCGGCGCACCGGCTGCACCCCGCCGTGCCGCTCCCGCGCGACGAAGCGGACGTGGGCCGGGTGCGCGGCCACGTGACCGGCGATCAACTCGACCGCGCGAGCGATGCGTTCGTCGTCGTCCTCGGCCGGTGACATCGTGGTCCGGATCATCGGGTGGAGGCTGCCCAGCGCCTCCTCGACCAGCGCCACACCGAGATCCGCCGTGGAGTGGAAGTGCCGGTAGAAGGCGGTCGGGGCGACGCCCACGGCGCGGGTGACCTCGCGCAGGCCCAGGCTGCTCAGGCTCTGCTCCTCCAGCAGGCCGAGCGCCGCGTCCAGGAGCGCCTGCCGGGTCTTCTGCTTCTGCGCCTGCCGAACGCCGGAGGTGTGACTCATGCCATGCAGTTAACAACTGTTCTCTGGAATTGAAAAGCCGTACGGCGCGTTAGACTGAAAAGTCAGTGAACAACTGTAACCACAAGCGTTCACCGAAGCCCGGAAGATCCGGAGGACCCGCTCCATGCTGTTTCTCGTCGTCGCACTCCTGCTCCTCGGGGTGGTCATGGGCACCGTCGCCCACGCGCCGCTCGCCTTCTCGGTCGCGGCCGGCCTGGTCATCGCCGTCTGGCTCGGCATCTTCGCCCTCCGCGAGCGGCACGGCCGCCGACGGAGCACCTCCGCCCACTGACCCGCCTCCACCGACGCACGGCAGGGAGAACGTCATGCAGCTCACCGCACCGGCCCACCGCACCCCCGACGCCAAGCGCCCCACCCGCCGCACCGGCATCCACGACACCGACGGCATGGCCGTCGCCGCCTTCGTCCTCGGTCTGCTCGGTCTGCTCGTCCTCAACGTCTTCCTGGGCCCGGTCGCCATCGCCCTCGCGAGCATCGCCCTGTGGCGCGGCACGGCCCGCCGCGGCCGGGCCCTGCTCGGGCTCGGCCTGGGCGTCGCCGACCTGCTGGTCCTGGTGGTGTTCATGTCCGCGGACAACACGATGTCGTGGAGCCTGTGAGCCACCGCACCGCCTCGTCCGGGCCGTTCCGCGACGAGGCCGGCCTTGGTCCGAGGCCGGGCGGAACCGCCCCGTAGAATCGGCCGCACCATGGCTTACCTCGACCACGCCGCGACCACCCCGATGCTTCCCGAGGCGGTCGAGGCACTCACCGCGCACCTGGGCGTCACCGGCAACGCCTCCTCCCTCCACGCGTCCGGCCGCCGGGCGCGGCGCACCGTCGAGGAGGCCCGCGAGACCCTCGCCGAGGCGCTCGGCGCCCGCCCCAGCGAAGTGGTCCTCACCTCCGGCGGCACCGAGGCCGACAACCTCGCCGTCAAGGGCCTGTACTGGGCCCGCCGCGACGCCGTCCCGGCCCGCACCAGGGTCCTGGCCAGCCCCGTCGAGCACCACGCCGTCCTGGACGCCGTCCACTGGCTCGGCGAACACGAGGGCGCCACCGTCGAGTACCTGACCGTCGACGCCCACGGCCGCGTCCACCCCGAGACGCTGCGCGCGGCCATCGCCCGCGACCCCGGCGACGTCGCCCTCGCCACCGTCATGTGGGCCAACAACGAGATCGGTACGATCATGCCGGTCCGGGAACTCGCCGACGTGGCCGCCGAGTTCGACGTGCCCCTGCACGCCGACGCGGTCCAGGCCTTCGGCCAGCTCCCCGTCGACTTCGCCGACTCCGGGCTCGCCGCGATGACCGTTTCCGGCCACAAGATCGGCGGGCCCTACGGCATCGGCGCGCTGCTCCTCGGCCGGGAGTACACGCCGGTGCCCGTCCTGCACGGCGGCGGCCAGGAACGCCACGTGCGCTCCGGCACCCTCGACGTCCCCGCCGTGGCCTCCTTCGCGGTCGCCGGCCGTCTCGCCGCCGAGCGGCGCGAGCGGTTCGCCCGCGAGATCGGCGCCCTGCGCGACGACCTGGTCGACGCCGTCCGTACGGCCGTCCCGGACGCGATCCTCGGCGGCGACCCGACACCTCAGGGGCGCCTTCCCGCCAACGCCCACTTCACCTTCCCGGGCTGCGAGGGCGACTCGCTCCTCCTGCTGCTCGACGCACAGGGCATCGAGTGCTCCACCGGCTCCGCCTGCACCGCGGGCGTCGCCCAGCCCAGCCACGTCCTGCTGGCCACCGGGAGCGACCCCGACCTGGCCCGGGGCACCCTGCGCTTCTCGCTCGGCCACACCTCGACCGAGGCCGACGTGGAGGCACTCGCCAAGGCGATCGGCCCCGCGGTGGAACGCGCCAGGGCGGCGGGGCTGACCTGAGCCCTGTCGTCGGACTCCCGTCTGCCCGGCGGCGTCATGCAGCACTCTCGCCGTGGCGGGCCCCGACCCGGGTACATCCGGTACGAGGCCCGGGACCCGGCACGCCGAGAGCACGCACCCGACGCCGCGGGGCCGCCCTCCGGGCGGCGACGCGAGTTCGAGGACAGGGCCTGGCGCGACCCGCCTCGCGGAACCGGCCTAGACGGCGGAGGGCGGGGGACTGCTCGACGGACCGCCGGACGGACCGCTCGTGGCCGCCCGCCGCACCAGCTTCAGGTACCGGTCCCAGTCCCAGTGCGGCCCGGGGTCGGTGTGGTCGGTGCCCGGCACCTCCACGTGGCCGATCACGTGCTCGCGGTCCACGGGTATCCCGTACCGCGCACAGATCCCCGCCGTCAGCCGCGCGGAGACGGTGTACATCGCGTCGGTGAAGTCCTGCGGGCGGTCCACGAACCCCTCGTGCTCGATGCCGACACTGCGTTCGTTGTAGTCGCGGTTGCCCGCGTGGTACGCCACGTCCAGCTCGCGGATCATCTGGGTGACGCGCCCGTCCTGCCCCACTACGTAGTGCGCGGCCGCCTTGTGCCCCGGGTCCTGGAAGGCTCGCACCGCGCTGTCGAAGCTGCCCTGCGTGACATGGACGACCACCATGTCGATGCCGAAGTCGTCCGGCCGGTCCGCCCGCCGCCAGTTCGCCTCCGACGCCGCCACCCACCGGGCGCCCGCGTAGTCGACCGCGCCCTCCTCGCGGGGCCGCTCGACGCCCGGCATCCGCCACCACAAGCGGGCCAGCTCGTCGCGGGCCAGCGCGGCCGTGCCCGCGGCCGCCACCGCGGTACCGACGAGCAGCGCACGGCGGCCTATGCGCCGGTCGCCGTCCGCGGACCCGCCGCTCGCGGCCCCGCCCGTGGATCCCTTCTTCGCCCCCATGCGATCTTCAACGCATACCCGCGCGCTCCGGTTCCCGCGTCCCCGTACCCTGGAGGGGTTATGACTGAGACCCCGCAGCGCACCCGTCCCCTCCGTGTCCTCGCCGCCATGTCGGGCGGAGTCGACTCCGCCGTCGCCGCCGCCCGCGCGGCCGAGGCGGGGCACGACGTGACCGGCGTCCATCTGGCGCTCTCCGCGAACCCGCAGTCCTTCCGGACGGGTGCGCGGGGCTGTTGCACCATCGAGGACTCACGGGACGCCCGCCGCGCCGCCGACGTCATCGGCATCCCGTTCTACGTGTGGGACCTCGCCGACCGCTTCCGGGAGGACGTGGTCGAGGACTTCGTCGCCGAGTACGAGGCCGGCCGCACCCCGAACCCGTGCCTGCGCTGCAACGAGAAGATCAAGTTCGCCGCGCTGCTCGACAAGGCGCTGGCCCTCGGCTTCGACGCCGTCTGCACCGGCCACTACGCGAAGGTGATCACCCGCGAGGACGGCGTTCGCGAACTGCACCGCGCCTCCGACACGGCCAAGGACCAGAGCTACGTCCTCGGCGTGCTCGACGACCGGCAGCTGGCCCACGCCATGTTCCCGCTCGGCGACACCCTCACCACCAAGGACGAGATCCGCGCGGAGGCCGAGCGCCGGGGACTGGCCGTCGCCAAGAAGCCCGACTCGCACGACATCTGCTTCATCGCCGACGGCGACACCCAGGGCTTCCTCGCCGACCGCCTGGGCAAGGCCGAGGGCGACATCGTCGACGAGGCGGGCAACCGGCTCGGCACCCACGAGGGCGCCTACGGCTACACCATCGGCCAGCGCAAGGGCCTCAGGATCGGCACCCCGGCCCCCGACGGCAAGCCCCGCTACGTGCTGGACATCTCCCCGGTGGACAACACCGTGACGGTCGGCCCGGCCCAGGCGCTCGACGTCGACGCCCTGCGCGCGATCAAGCCCCGCTGGTGCGGCGCCGCCCCCACCGGCCCCGGCACCTACACCGCCCAGCTCCGCGCCCACGGCGGCGAGACCGAGGTACGGGCCGAACCGGTCGACGGGGCCCTGGACGTGTCTTTCACCGCGCCGGTGCGCGGCGTCGCCCCCGGCCAGGCGATCGTGCTGTACGACGGCACGCGCGTGGTGGGCTCGGCGACCATCGCGTCCACCACGCGCGTGGCGGCCGGCGCGGCCTGAGCCGTCCGCCGGGCACGCGCACACCGGATCACCCGGCGAAGAACTCCGCCAGCACCGGCGCCAGTACGCCCGGCTCCGCCATGTGGGTCTGCCTCTCCACGGTGCCGTACGTGCCGTCGGGGGCGGCCTCCGCGACCGCCCGGGCGGCCTCGTGCCACCACGCGTCGCTCGCGCCGCCCGCGAGGGCCAGCAGGGGAGCGGCGACCGAGGCGATCGTGGACCGGGGGACCCGGCTGTCGCCCATCACGGCGTCGTCGTGGGCCAGACTCGGCGCCACCGACTCCATCCCGGCCCACATGGGCGACTGCCGGGCGCCCCGGATCATGTCCTCGCCCAGGCCGGTACGGCGCAGGAACAGCTCCACCGCGTCGCCGTGCCTGCCCTGCCCGAGCGCCTCCGTCAGCCGCGCGGTGTACTCGGCCGCGGCCGGTGCGGCGGAGTCGTCCACGGTGTACGGCACCTCGTACACGGCGACCCGGCGCACCGGCAGTCCGCTCGCCGCCGCCCGGAGCACCAGCGCGCCGCCCGACGAGACGCCGCACAACGACGCCTCGCCGCCCACCGCCTCGATCAGCGCCGCCAGGTCCTCGATCTCGCGCTCCACCGCGTAGGGCGCCGTGTCGCCGCTCTCGCCGCGGCCCCGGCGGTCGTACACGGTGACGGCGAAACGGTCCGACAGGGCGGCGGCCAGAGGAGCGAGGGTCGCACCCGTCGACATCGCACCGCTGACGAGCACCACCGCCGGCCCCCGGCCGGAGCGTCCGTACGCGATGCGCGTGCCGTCGGGGGAAAGGGTCTTCTTCTCCATGCCTGTGCAGACTGTCCTACGGCACGGCATTCATCGCCCAGGACACGGATCACTCACGTGTCGCTCAGGACACCTCGACCTCGTAGAAGCAGAGATGGTCCTTGATCTGAGCCACCTCCGGCCTCGGGTCCGGGTACGCCCATACCAGGTCCGCCGCCGCGTCCGGCAGCGACCAGTACGAAGCGTCGCCCTTGAAGGGGCAGTGCGTGTGCGTGCCGGACGGGGTCAGCAGGTCGAGGCGCACGTCCTGGGGCGGGATGTAGTACCGCTCGGGAAGGCCCGTCTCCCGCAGGACCAGTGCCTTGTCGCTCTCCGCCAGCACCTGCCCGTCCCGTACGACGCGCACGTGCCGGTCGCTCGGCTCGACGGTGATGCGGTGTCCCTTGGTCACGATCGTTCTCCTCGGTAGCCGGTTCTCCTGATGACAGCACGACCGGTAGCCGCGTTCTTCCCGCCGGGGCGGAAACGTACCGTTGACCCATGAACATCTGCGTCTTCCTCTCCGCCGCCGACCTCGACGAGCGCTACACTCGCCCCGCGCAGGAGTTCGGCGGACTGCTCGGCAAGGGCGGTCACACCCTGGTCTGGGGCGGCTCGGACGCCGGCCTGATGAAGGTGGTCGCCGACGGCGTGCAGGAGGCCGGCGGAAGGCTGCTGGGGGTCTCGGCCGACTTCCTGGCGGCCCAGGCGCGCGAGGGCGCCGACGAGATGGTGATCGCGCGCGACCTCGCCGAACGCAAGCGGCTGCTGCTGGAGAAGGCCGACGCCGTGGTCATCATGGTGGGCGGCACCGGCACCCTCGACGAGGCCACCGAGATCCTGGAGCTGAAGAAGCACGGGCACACCGACAAGCCGGTGGTCCTGCTCAACACGGCGGGCTTCTACGACGGTCTCAAGGAGCAGTTCCGCCGCATGGAGGACGAGGGCTTCCTGCCCCGCCCCCTCACCGAGCTGGTGTTCTTCGCCGAGGAGCCGGTCGGCGCGCTCGCCTACCTGGAGGAGAGCCAGGGCATCGGGTGAGGCGCCGGTGATGCGAGCATGGCGGGCATGGCTACACATGTGATCACCGGAGCGGGCTCCGGCATCGGCGCGGCCGTCACCCGCCGCCTGCACGAACGCGGCGACGAGATCGTGCTGCACGCGCGCGACGCGGGCCGCGCCAAGGAGCTGGCCGCCGCGTATCCCGGCGCGAGGACACTGGTCGGCGACCTGGCCGACCCGGGCAAGCTGTCCTGGGCCCTCTCCCACCAGACGCTGCCCGACCGGGTGGACTCGCTGCTGCACGTCGCCGGGGTCGTCGACCTCGGCCCGGTCGGCGACCTCACCCCGAAGTCCTGGCACCACCAGCTGAACGTCAACCTGGTCGCCCCCGCCGAGCTGACCCGCCTTCTCCTGCCCCAGCTCCGCGCCGCCCAGGGCCAGGTACTCTTCGTCAACTCCGGATCCGGCCTGAACGCCCACGCGGGCTGGGCCGCGTACGGCGCCTCCAAGCACGGTCTGAAGGCGCTGGCCGACGCCCTGCGGCAGGAGGAGCACGCGAACGGCGTCCGGGTCACCTCGGTCTACCCCGGCCGCACCGCCAGCCCCATGCAGGCCAAGGTCCACCAGCAGGAGGGCAAGGAGTACGACCCGGCGCAGTGGATCGACCCCGAGTCCGTCGCCACGACGGTCCTGATGGCCCTGGACCTGCCGAGGGACGCGGAGGTCAACGACCTGACGGTGCGCCCGGGCCGGTGACGGACCGCGGGCGGCGCCGGGCGCGGCATCCCGCTTAGGCTGGCCGGGTGAGCGACAACAGCCAGACCAGCCCGCGTTTCGGCCCCGCCACCGGCGTCGGCTCCCTCCCGGGGGACGATGCCCGCGAGGCCGCCAAGACCGCCACCGGTACCTTCGAGGACTTCCCCTTCCTTCCCGAGCTGCCCGCCCGCGGCCCCGGCGCGGACATGATCGGCCGCACCGCCGGAATGCTCGTCGAGCTGTACGCGCGCGTGGAGCCCAGCGGCTGGCGGCTCGGCGACCGGCCGGGGCGGGACACCAGGCGGGCCCGGGCCTGGCTCGGGGAGGACCTCGACGCGCTGGAGGAGTTCACCCAGGGCTACGAAGGCCCGTTGAAGATCCAGGCCGCCGGCCCCTGGACGCTCGCCGCCGCCCTGGAGCTGCGGAACGGCGAGGCCGTCCTCTCCGACCCCGGTGCCTGCCGCGACCTCGCCGCATCCCTCGCCGAAGGCCTGCGCGTGCACCTGGCGGAGGTCCGGCGCAGGGTGCCCGGCGCCCGGCCCGTGCTCCAGCTCGACGAACCGTCGCTCACCGCCGTCCTGCACGGCCGGGTGCGCAGCGCCAGCGGCTACCGCACCCACCGCGCCGTCGACCGCCAGGTGGTGGAGGCGACCCTCCGCGAGGTCGCCGGGGTGCACGGGGACGGCCCCGTCGTGGTCCACTCCTGCGCACCGGACGTGCCGTTCGCGCTGCTGCGCCGGGCGGGCGTCGCGGGCGTCTCCTTCGACTTCTCACTTCTCACCGAGCGTGACGACGACGCGGTCGGTGAGGCCGTCGAGGGCGGCACCCGGCTGTTCGCCGGTGTCGTGCCGGGCACGGACACCGCATTGTCGGACCCTGCCGGTAGCGTCATGGGTGTCAGGACGCTGTGGCGCAGGCTGGGGCTGCGCCCGGAGCTGCTCGCGGAGGCGGTCACCGTCACTCCGGCGTGCGGACTCGCGGGTGCCTCCCCGGAGTACGCCCGCCACGCCCTTGCCCACTGCGTCCGGGCGGCGAGATCCCTCGCGGACGACCCAGAGTAACGGGAGGACCATACGGTGGCCGGCGACAAGCAGGGCGACAAGCAGGCGGAGACGACGAGCGTGCCCGCCGAGGCGCGGGAGAAGCACGCGCAGCTCGCCGAGCGGATCGAGGAGCACCGCTTCCGGTACTACGTGAACGACGCGCCCGTCGTCAGCGACGCGGAGTTCGACCGGCTCCTGCGCACCCTGGAGGAGCTGGAGGAGCGTCATCCGGAGCTGCGCACCCCCGAGTCCCCTACCCAGAAGGTCGCCGGCGCCTACGAGACCGAGTTCACGGCCGTCGAGCACCCCTCGCGCATGCTCTCCCTCGACAACACCTTCAACGACGAGGAACTGGCCGCCTGGACCGAGCGCATCGCCCGGGAGCTGGGCGAGCAGGAGTACCACTTCCTGTGCGAGCTGAAGGTCGACGGACTCGCCGTCAACCTCACCTACGAGCGCGGCCGCCTGGTCCGCGCCGCCACCCGCGGCGACGGCCGCACCGGCGAGGACATCACGCCCAACGTCCGCACCATCGCCGAGATCCCCGAGCGTCTGAAGGGCGACAAGGTCCCCGACCGCGTGGAGATCCGCGGTGAGGTCTTCTTCCCGATGGAGAAGTTCCAGGAACTCAACGCCCGGTTGAACGAGGCGGGGGACAAGCCCTTCGCCAACGCGCGCAACGCGGCGGCCGGTTCGCTCCGCCAGAAGGACCCGCGCGTCACCGCCACGCGCCCGCTGCACATGGTCGTCCACGGCATCGGCACCCTGGAGGGCTACTCGGGCCCGACCCGCCTCTCCCAGGCGTACGAGCTGCTGAAGACCTGGGGCCTGCCCACCTCCGCGCACAACAGGGTGGTCGACGGCATGGACGGTGTGCGCGAGTTCATCGCGTACTACGGCGAGAACCGGCACTCGGTGGCCCACGAGATCGACGGCGTCGTCGTCAAGCTCGACGAGATCCGCCTCCAGGGCCGGCTCGGTTCCACTGCCCGCGCGCCCCGCTGGGCCATCGCCTACAAGTACGCGCCGGAGGAGGTCAACACCAGGCTGGTCGACATCAAGGTGGGCGTCGGCCGCACCGGCCGCGTCACGCCGTACGCACAGGTCGAGCCGGTCACGGTGGCCGGCAGCGAGGTGGAGTTCGCCACGCTGCACAACCAGGAGGTCGTCAAGGCCAAGGGCGTGCTCATCGGCGACACCGTGGTGCTGCGCAAGGCCGGTGACGTCATCCCGGAGATCCTCGGACCGGTCGCCGACCTCAGGGACGGCAGCGAGCGGGAGTTCGTGATGCCGGCCGAGTGCCCCGAGTGCGGGACGCCGCTCAAGGCCATGAAGGAGGGCGACATCGACCTCCGGTGCCCCAACGCCCGTGCCTGTCCGGCCCAGTTGCGCGAGCGTCTCGCCTACCTCGCAGGCCGGGAGTGCCTGGACATCGAGCACTTCGGCGGGGTCGTGGCGGCCGCGCTGACCGGCCCGCTGGAGCCGTCCGAGCCGCCGCTGGTGGACGAGGGCGACCTCTTCGGCCTCACCGTCGAGAAGCTGCTGCCCATCAAGGCGTACGTCCTCGACCCGGACAGCGGGCTGCCCAAGCGCGACCCCAGGACCGGCGAGGAGAAGATCGTCACGGTTTTCGCCAACAAGGAGGGCGAGCCGAAGAAGAACACCCTCGCGCTGCTGAAGCACATCGAGGAGGCCAAGGCCCGCCCGCTGGCCCGCTTCATCAACGGCCTGTCCATCCGGTACGTCGGGCCCGTCGCCGCACAGGCCCTCGCGCGGGAGTTCCGCTCCGTCGACCGCATCGAACAGGCCACCGAGGAGGAGCTGGCGAGCACGGACGGGGTGGGCGGCACCATCGCCACCGCCGTCAAGGAGTGGTTCGCCGTGGACTGGCACCGCGAGATCGTCCGCAAGTGGAAGGCGGCCGGCGTCCCCCTGGAGGACCGGTCGACCGGGGAGGACGAAGGACCGCGCCCACTCGAGGGACTCACCGTCGTCGTCACCGGCACCCTGGAGAACTTCACCCGGGACGGGGCCAAGGACGCCCTCCAGACCAGGGGCGCCAAAGTGACCGGATCGGTGTCCAAGAAGACGTCGTTCGTCGTGGTCGGTGACAATCCCGGTTCGAAGTACGACAAGGCGATGCAACTCAAAGTGCCGGTTCTGGACGAGGACGGTTTCGCCGTCCTGCTCGAACAGGGAGCCGAAGCGGCGGCGGGCGTCGCGCTTTCGGCTGAGGAATAGCGGTTGAAGGCCACCCGATCGGCGCATATCAGATGCATACGGGTGGCCGGGGCGCATTCGGGCAACCGTCGACGACCAGTGCCCCTGGAAGCCATCCGCGGCCTACTGTTGAGGTGTGCGCCCGCCGTGCCCAGCTGCGGTCGGGGCATCCCCCTGCCGCGAGTGACAGGGAGAGGGTCTCCCACGCGGAGCCGTTGAAGGTGGTCGAGGCGGGGGCCGCGTGGCGTGGGCACCGCCGGCTGTGAGAGGGACGGGAATGGAACCGACCGAGAGCGCCGCCGCGGGCTCACGGCTGAGCCTGCGGCGCATGGTGGGCGCGAGGCACGTGAACCGGTGGCTCGGGCAACGCGATGGTGGCGTCCCGGCCCGCGCGACGGGCGCGGGCCGGGACGCGCCGCACACCGTCGGCCCCACCGCGGGTCTGTACGCCCCGGACGGTGAACGGCACCTGTCCTGGCCCGCGTTGCCCGCGACGATCGTCGCGGCGGCCGCCTTCGTGCTGGGTGCCGGCTTCTACCGGGCGTTCACCGACGGCCACGCCCTCTTCCCTTCCGGCACCGCCGGCTGGTCCCTGGCCGTGCTGGCCGGCATCGTCGTCGGCCACCTGGTCATGCTCGGCCGCTCCCGCTGGTGGGGCGGCACCGGCTCCGGCGCCGCCCTCACCCTCGCCGTCCTGCTGCTGTACGGCTGGGTTCCGGCCGGCATGGTCAGCCTCACGGTCGTCGTCCTGGTGGGCATAGCCCGCCGGGGCCGCTGGCGGCAGGGCGTCCTGCACGGCGCGGTGGACATCCTCGGCATCGCCGCGGGTGCCCTGATCCTCGGTGTCTGCGGTTCCGTGCCGTCCGTGGAGCACCCCTGGGACCCCAACACCTGGGGGGTGTACGCGGCGCCCAAGGTGGCGCTCGTCGCCGTCGCCTACCTCGCCGTCACCCGTGCCCTGTTGTGGTACCTCCAGACCCCGCGCCCCGACCTGCCCACCGTCGCCCGCACCGCCCTGGTCAGACAGGGCCTGGTCGCCGTCGCGCTGCTCGGCATCGCCCCGCTGATCTGCGTCGTCGCCGTCGCCAAGCCGCTGCTGCTGCCGCTGTTCGCCATCCCGCTCATCGCCCTCGACTCCACCCTGTGGATCGCCCGCGCCCGCGCCGAGGAGCAGCTGCGCGACCCGCTCACCGGCCTGCCCAACCGGCAGTGGCTGCTGGAACGGACCTGGACCGCGCTGGACGACGCCGAGCGCATCGGCGCCCGCGCCGCCCTGATGCTGTTCGACCTCGACCGTTTCCGGTCGGTCAACGACACGCTCGGACACCTCGCCGGTGACCGGCTGCTGTTGCAGACCGCCGACCGGCTGCGGCAGGCGCTGCCGCGCGGGGCGGAGGCCGCGCGGCTCGGCGGGGACGAGTTCGCCGTCTTACTGCCCGTCGCCGACTCCACCACGTCGGCGACCCGGATCGCCCGGAGCCTGGTGGCCGCGCTCAGTTCCCCGATGGACCTGGACGGCCTCACACTGGTCCTGGAGGCCAGCGCAGGCGTCGCCGTCTTCCCCGAGCACGCGCTGGACGCCGAAGGGCTGCTGCGCCGCGCTGACGTGGCGATGTACCAGGCGAAGCGGGACCGTACGGGCGTGGAGGTCTACGAGTCCAAGCGGGACTCCAACACCCCCGACCGCCTCGGTCTGCTGGGCGACCTGCGCCGGGCCCTGGACGCCCACGAGGTCCAGCTGCACTACCAGCCCAAGGTCCGCTTCGACGGACAGGTAGCGGGCCTGGAGGCCCTGGTGCGCTGGGTGCACCCCGAGCGCGGCAGGGTGCCGCCGGACGAGTTCATAGCGATCGCCGAGTCGTCCGGCCTGATGCCCCACCTCACCGAGTACGTGCTGGAGACTGCGCTCGCCCAGGTCGCCAGGTGGCGCGCGCAGGGCCTGTTCGTGCCCGTCGCGGTCAACGTCTCCCCGCGCGACGTCCACACCCCCGGCTTCGCGGGCTCGGTGGCCGCCAGGCTCGCCCGGCACGGCGTTCCCGCGGGAGCGCTCCAACTCGAGATCACGGAGCACGTCCTGCTGGAGGACCCGCAGCGCGCGGCCGACACCCTCAACGCGCTGACCGGGCACGGCGTGAAGATGTCCCTGGACGACTTCGGCACCGGCTACTCCTCCCTCGTGCATCTGCGCAGGCTTCCCGTCAGTGAGCTGAAGATCGACCGCTCGTTCGTGGCCCGGCTGGCCATCGACAACGAGGACGCCGAGATCGTGCGCTGCACCGTCGACCTGGCCCACTCGCTGGGACTGCTCGTCGTCGCCGAGGGCGTGGAGGACGACGAGACCTGGGAGCGCCTGCGCGACCTGGGCTGCGATGCCGTACAGGGCTGGCTGGTCGCGGCCGCGATGCCCCCGGAGGAGACCACCGCGTGGCTGCTCGCCCGGGGTTCCCGTGGCTGGGTGCGGGCCGCCGCCGCACTGCCCGCGGTGGCGACCGACGACTGACCCGGCCGCCGCCCGAGTCGTACGGCGGAGGCGGTCCCGCGGCGCTTCCCCGCCGTTCGGCGGAGGCGGTCCCGCAGCGCTTCCCCGCCGTTCGGCCGGTTCAGCCCGTTCGTTCCGTTCGGCCCGTTCAGGCCGTTCAGCCCGCTCGTTCCGTCCAGCCCGTTCGGCCCGCCCAGTCCGTTCCGCTCAGCCCGGGTGCTCCGCTCAGTCCGGGGTGGTCCGCGGCGCGAAACGCCCGATCAGCAGGGCCAGCCGGCGGTCGTGGGCCTCCTGCGGCAGCCGGCCGCTGCGCATCAGGGTCACCAGCCCGTGCAGACCCGCCCAGTACGTCTCCGTCAGCAGCGCCGGGTCGTCGCCCGCGGCGGCGAAGGGTTCGACGGCGCGCAGCAGCTCACCGAACGCCTCCCGGAGGGCCGCCGGAGCCTCGGGCGTGGCGAACGGCAGGTCCACCAGGTGCGTGAACATCGCGTCGTAGAGCGCGGGCCGCCGTCGGCCGAAGGACGTGTACGCCTCCCCGACCGCCGCCAGCGTCTCGCGCGCGCCCTCGGCCGCCGCGACCGCCGCCCGCAGTTCGGCCGTCAGCTCCTCGCAGCCCCGCACGGCGACGGCCGCCATGATCGCGTCCTTGCCCTTGAAGTGGCTGTACAGGACCGGCTGGCTGTACTCGATCTCGGCGGCCAGCCGACGGGTGGTGACCGCGTCCCAGCCTTCCGCCTCGGCCAGGTCCCGCGCGGCCGTCACGATCAGCCGCTCGCGTTCCGCTCGTTCGCGCTCCCGGCGCGTCTGGATCGTCATGACCGCGACTCTAGCAGTGCTAGCCATTCTGTCGACGCTCTGCTAGCGTCACTCTCTACCCTAGCACTGCTAGCAAGGAGTAGTCGTGACCGTCACCGCGTACACCCTGGCCGTCGTGCTCAACCTGTTCTGCGTGTTCCTCGGCTACCGCTTCCTGTTCCAGCCCGCCCAGGCCGCCACCGGCTACGGCGTCCCGGCCGACCCCGGCGGCGACGCCGGCACCTATCTGACGGTCAAGGGCGTCCGGGACGGCACGTTCGGCCTGGTGGGTCTGGCGCTGCTGGCCTTCGCGGGCGCCGGTGCCGAGGCGTGGTTCATGCTGTGCGTGGCACTCGTGCCGCTCGGCGACACGCTCACGGTGCTGCGCCGCGGGGGCACGAGGGCCGTGGCCCTCGGGATCCACTTCGCCACCGCGGTCGTCGTCCTGATCAGTGCCGGACTGCTCTTCGCGGTCTGAGCGCGCCGTACCGTCCCAGGGAGGTCGAGCATGTCGCTGTTCGCTCCGAAGTTCGACGAGTCCGTGATCGTCCGGGAGGCGGAGGCCGAAGTCGTCGGCCGCGCGCCCAGCACCGTGCGCCTGCTGGCGGACAGCAGCGCGACCGGCGGCGCCCTGTCCACCCAGCGCGTCACCCTCACCGCGGGCGCCGACGGTGCCGCGCCGCACAGGCACGACAACTCCGCCGAGATGTTCTTCCTGCTCGACGGGGCCGCCGACATCCTCTCCGGCGACGAGGTCCTCACCGCCGGCCCCGGTGATCTCGTCGTCGTCCCGCCCGGCAAGCCGCACGCCTTCGCCGCCTTGCCCGGAGCCGACGCCGACCTGCTCATCGTCCTCGCGCCGGGCGTCGAGCGCTTCGAGTACTCCCGCCACCTGCGGCGCATCGCCCTCGGCGAGGCCACCCGGGAGAGCCTGCTGGAGGTGCAGAACCTCTACGACAACCACTTCCTGAGCAGCACCGCCTGGGACGCGCGCCGCCGGGGAGCGGCCCCGGGGGAAACCGTTTAACGGCCACGGGGCCCGGCCCCATAGGATTGGGCCACACCGACTTGCCCAAGCCGATTTGCCCCAACCGCACACTCACCCCAGAGGAACGCCGCATGCCTGGCATCACGCGCGAGGAGGTCGCCCACCTCGCCCGGCTGGCGCGTCTGGAGCTGAAGCCCGAAGAGCTCGAGCACTTCGCGGGACAGCTGGACGACATCATCGGCGCGGTCGCCCGCGTCGGCGAGGTCGCCGACCAAGACGTACCGCCGACCTCGCACCCGCTCCCGCTGACGAACGTCATGCGGCCGGACGAGGTCCGTCCGTCGCTCACGCCCGAGCAGGCGCTCTCCGGCGCCCCGGCCCAGGAGCAGCAGCGTTTCAAGGTGCCGCAGATCCTGGGGGAGGAGTAACCGCCATGAGCGACATCATCAAGCTCACCGCGGCCGGGATCGCCGCGAAGATCGCCTCCGGCGAGCTGACCGCCGTCCAGGTCACCGAGGCCCACCTGGCCCGCATCGAGGCCGTCGACGAGAAGGTGCACGCCTTCCTGCACATCGACCGCGAGGGCGCGCTGGCCCAGGCCCGCGCCGTCGACGCGAAGCGCGAGCGCGGCGAGAAGCTCGGCCCGCTGGCCGGCGTCCCCCTCGCGCTCAAGGACATCTTCACCACCGAGGGCATCCCCACCACCGTCGGCTCGAAGATCCTCGAAGGCTGGATCCCGCCGTACGACGCGACCGTCACCCGGCGTCTCAAGGCCGCCGACGTCGTCATCCTCGGCAAGACCAACATGGACGAGTTCGCCATGGGGTCCTCCACGGAGAACAGCGCGTACGGCCCGACCGGCAACCCCTGGGACCTCACCAGGATCCCCGGCGGCTCCGGCGGCGGCTCCTCCGCGGCCCTCGCCGCCTTCCAGGCCCCGCTCGCCATCGGCACCGACACCGGCGGCTCCATCCGCCAGCCCGCGGCCGTCACCGGCACGGTCGGCGTCAAACCGACCTACGGCGGCGTCTCCCGCTACGGCATGGTGGCGTTCTCCTCCTCCCTCGACCAGGGCGGCCCCTGCGCCCGCACGGTCCTGGACACGGCCCTGCTGCACGAGGTGATCGCCGGGCACGACCCGATGGACTCCACCTCCATCGACGCCCCGGTCCCCGCGGTCGTCGAGGCCGCCCGCAACGGCAGCGTCGACGGCATGCGCGTCGGCGTCGTCAAGCAGTTCCGCGGCGAGGGCTACCAGCCCGGGGTCGTCCAGCGCTTCGACGAGTCCGTCGAACTGCTGAAGTCGCTGGGTGCCGAGATCGTCGAGCTGGACTGCCCGTCCTTCGACCTCGCGCTCTCCGCGTACTACCTGATCGCCCCCTCCGAGTGCTCCTCCAACCTCGCCCGCTTCGACGGCCTGCGCTACGGCGCGCGCGTCGGCGACGACGGCACGCACTCCGCCGAGGAGGTCACCTCCCTGACCCGCGAGGCCGGCTTCGGCCCCGAGGTCAAGCGCCGCATCATGCTCGGCACGTACGCCCTGTCGAGCGGGTACTACGACGCGTACTACGGCAGCGCCCAGAAGGTCCGCACCCTCATCACGCGGGACTTCGAGAAGGCCTTCGAGCAGGTCGACGTGATCGTCTCCCCGACGACCCCGACCACCGCCTTCGCGATCGGCGAACGCGCCGACGACCCGATGGCGATGTACCTGGCCGACCTGTGCACCATCCCCACCAACCTGGCGGGCAACGCGGCCATGTCGCTGCCCTGCGGCCTCGCCCCCGAGGACAACCTGCCGGTGGGTCTGCAGATCATCGCCCCCGCCATGAAGGACGACCGGCTCTACAAGGTCGGCGCCGCCGTCGAGGCCGCCTTCGTGGAAAAGTGGGGCCACCCGCTGATCGAGGAGGCACCGTCGCTGTGAGCGCGCTGACCAAGGCCAAGGGCTTCAAGAAGTCCAAGTCCGGCCTGTACGTCTCGATGGCCACCTCGGCGTTCGGCGCCGTGGGTGTCTACAAGCAGATCAAGAAGGCGCGTGGCGACAGCGACACGCTGCGGCTGCTCGACGCCGTCGTCACCGGCGCCGCCGTCGTCACCAACCTCGCCATCCTCTACCGCGAGCTGAAGCGCCTCGGCGACGACGACGTCCTGCTGGGCTGAGAGGGAAGTTACACCGTGACCACCACGACCGACCTGGTGTCGTACGAGGACGCACTCGCGTCGTACGACCCCGTCATGGGCCTAGAGGTCCATGTCGAACTCGGCACCCACACCAAGATGTTCTGCGGCTGTTCGACCGCGCTCGGTGCCGACCCCAACACCCAGACCTGCCCCGTCTGCCTCGGCATGCCCGGCGCGCTCCCGGTCGTCAACGCGACCGGCGTCGAGTCGGCGATCAGGATCGGTCTCGCGCTGAACTGCGAGATCGCCGAGTGGTGCCGCTTCGCCCGGAAGAACTACTTCTATCCGGACATGCCGAAGAACTTCCAGACCTCCCAGTACGACGAGCCGATCGCCTTCGACGGCTACCTCGACGTGCAGCTGGAGGACGGGGAGACCTTCCGCGTCCAGATCGAGCGCGCCCACATGGAGGAGGACACCGGCAAGTCGACGCACGTCGGCGGCGCGACGGGCCGCATCCACGGCGCCTCGCACTCCCTCCTGGACTACAACCGCGCCGGCATCCCGCTCATCGAGATCGTCACCAAGCCCATCGAGGGAGCGGGCGAGCGTGCCCCCGAGGTCGCCCGGGCCTACGTCCGTGAGCTGCGCGAACTCATCCGTGCCCTCGGCGTGTCCGAGGCCCGCATGGAGATGGGGCAGATGCGCTGCGACGTGAACCTGTCGCTGCGCCCGCACGGCCGGGAGCAGTTCGGCACCCGCAGCGAGACCAAGAACGTCAACTCGCTGCGGTCCGTGGAGCGTGCCGCCCGCTTCGAGATCCAGCGCCACGCGGCCGTGCTGAACGGCGGCGGCACGATCATCCAGGAGACCCGCCACTTCCACGAGGACACGGGGTCCACCACCTCGGGCCGCGTGAAGGAGGAGGCGGAGGACTACCGGTACTTCCCGGAGCCCGACCTGGTGCCCGTGGCCCCCTCGCGCGAGTGGGTCGAGGAGATCCGGTCCGTCCTGCCCGAGCTGCCGCTGGTGCGCCGCAACCGGCTCCGGGAGGAGTGGGGCATCTCCGGCAACGACATGCAGTCCATCCTCAACGCCGGTGCGCTGGACCCGATCGTCGCCACGATCGACGCCGGTGCCGACGCTGCCTCCGCCCGCAAGTGGTGGATGGGCGAGCTGGCCCGCAGCGCCAACGAGTCGGGCAAGGCGCTCGACGTGCTGGCGATCACGCCGACGCAGGTCGCACGCGTCGCCGAACTGGTCGCCAAGGGCGAACTGAACGACAAGCTCGCCCGCCAGGTCATCCTCGGCGTCCTCGCCGGTGAGGGCACGCCGGACGAGGTCGTCGACAAGCGCGGTCTCAAGGTCGTCTCCGACGAGGGCGCGCTGACCACCGCCGTCGACGAGGCCATCGCCGGCAACCCGGGCGTCGCGGACAAGATCCGCGGTGGCAAGGTGGCCGCGGCCGGTGCCCTGGTGGGCGCGGTCATGAAGGCGACCCGGGGGCAGGCGGACGCGGCCCGCGTCAAGGAGCTGATCCTGGAGAAGCTGGGCGTCACCGAGGGCTGAGACCCTCCGGAATCCCGAACGCCCCCGGCCCTGGGGGGACGCGTCGACCGTGACGCGTCCCCCCAGGGCCGTTGTTGTGAACAACCCCACTAATTCCGCAAAGGATCACTTCTGCCTGCAAGAGTGATTTCACATTGCTCATGCGTTCTTTGCGGGCCGTTCACACCATGGACGACTGTTCCCGGTCAAAGATCCACAAACAGACACCCTGGGAGCACGTTCGTGGCAGCCCTCGCACGCTGGTGTGTACGACGTCGCCTCGTAGCCGTCCTGCTCTGGCTCCTGGCCTTCGGCGGAGTGGCCACGGCCGCCACGGTCACCGGCGCCGCGTACTCCAACGACTACGGGATCCCCGGCACCGGCTCCGACCGCGCCTCCCGGCTGCTCGAATCCGGCTTCCCCACCCTCGGCGGCGACAGCGACACGATCGTCTGGCACACCGCGGCCGGCACCGTCCGCGCCGCCGACGTCGAACAGGCCATGACCCGCACCCTGGACCACGTCGCGGAGCTGCCCGGGGTGGCCGCGGTGTCCAACCCGTACGAGGACCCCGACTCGCCCCGGATCAGCGAGGACGCCCGCACCGCGTACGCCACCGTCACCTTCGAGGACGCCGCCCAGGACATCGACGAGGACGAGGCGCGGGCCGTGGTCGACGCCGCCGAGGCGGCCGAGACCGACGGACTCCGGGTGGAACTGGGCGGCAGCGCCATCGCGCTCACCGAGTCCCCGGGCAGCCATCTCGCCGAGGCCGTCGGCGTGGCCGTCGCCGCGGTCGTCCTGTTCCTCGCCTTCGGCTCCGTCGCCGCGGCCCTGCTGCCCATCGCCGCCGCGCTGGTCTCCGTCGGCACCGCCTACGCCGGCATCACCCTCCTCGGCCACGCCATGACCGTCGCCGACTTCGCGCCCATGCTGGGCACCCTCGTCGGACTCGGTGTCGGCATCGACTACGCCCTGTTCATCGTCACCAGACACCGGCGCGGACTGAAGCGGGGCCTGTCCGTGACGGAGGCCGCCGCCGACGCCGTGGCGACCACCGGCCGGGCCGTCGTGTTCGCGGGTGCCACCGTTTGCATCGCCCTGCTGGGCATGCTGATCCTCCGGCTGAGCTTCCTCAACGGTGTCGCCGTCGCCGCCTCGCTGACCGTGATCCTCACCGTCGCGGCCTCCGTGACCCTGCTGCCGGCCCTGCTGTCCTGCATCGGCCCACGCGCCCTGAGCCGGCGCGAGCGGCGCCGGCTCGCCGAACACGGGCCCGAGCCCGAGGTGCCGACCGGGTTCGCCGCCCGCTGGTCGGCCTTCGTCGAGCGCCACCCCAAGCTGCTCGGCGCCCTCGCCCTCGTCGTCATCACCCTCCTCGCACTGCCCACCCTGGGCCTGCGCCTGGGCACCTCGGACCAGGGCAACGACCCCAGGAGCACGACCACTCGCCAGGCCTACGACCTCCTCGCCGACGGCTTCGGCCCCGGCGTCAACGGTCCGCTCACCCTGGTCACCGAGGTCCGCGGTGCCGAGGACCGCCTCGCCCTTGACAGCCTCGACGCCACCCTGCGCACCGCCGAGGGCGTCTCCTCGGTGACACCGGTGATGTACAACTCCGGCGGCGACGCCGCACACCTCACCGTCGTACCCGAGTCGGCACCGCAGTCGCGGCAGACCAGCGACCTGGTCGAGCGGCTGCGCTCCGAGGTGCTGCCGCGTGCCGAGGCCGGTACCGCGCTCGACGTGCACGTGGGCGGCGTGACGGCAGGCTACGACGACTTCGCCGACGTCATCGTCGGCAAGCTGCCCCTCTTCGTCGGCGTGGTCATCGGCCTGGGCTGCCTGCTGCTCCTGCTGGCCTTCCGCTCCGTCGGCATCCCGCTCAAGGCCGCCGCCATGAACGTCGCCGCCGTGGCCGCCGCCTTCGGTGTCGTCGTGGCGGTCTTCCAGTGGGGCTGGGGGAGCGAACTGCTCGGCCTCGGCAGCGCGGGGCCGATCGAACCCTTCCTGCCCGTGGTCATGGTCTCGGTGCTCTTCGGGCTCTCCATGGACTACCAGGTCTTCCTCGTCAGCCGGATGTACGAGGAGTGGCTGGAGACCGGTGACAACCGCCGCGCCGTCCGGGTCGGACTCGCCGAGACCGGCCGCGTGATCAACTCCGCCGCCGTCATCATGATCTCGGTCTTCCTCGCCTTCGTCCTCAGCGGCGAGAGGGTGATCGCCATGTTCGGCATCGCGCTCGCCGCCGCCGTCGCCCTGGACGCCTTCGTCCTGCGCACCCTGCTGGTGCCCGCCCTGATGCACCTGCTCGGCAACGCCAACTGGTGGCTGCCGCGCCGCCTGGACGCCGTTCTGCCGCGCGTCAGCATCGAGCCGCCCGAGTGCCGGGCCGCCCATGAGAGGCTGGCCGCGGCGACGGACGCCGAGGTGGCGGACGTCCTGGCGGAGGAGGAACGGCAGCGGGATGTACGCGATATCACTGGGTGACGACGGAGCCGAACTGCGCCCCCTGGAGACCTGGCACGCCGAGGAGTTCCTGGCCCACCTGGACCGCGGCAGGGACTTCATCACGGAACACATCCCCTTCGGGGCGAAGGCCACCGACGTCGACTCCGCGCGCGGGGTGCTCCAGGCCTACGCCGACCGGCACGCCGCCGACAGCGGCTTCCTGCACGGGCTGTGGCTGGACGGCGAGCTCGTCGGCGGCCTGCTCTACCGCGTCTTCGACGCCGCCACCGGCGTCTGTGAGATCGGCTGCTGGCTGGAACCCGCGGGAACGGGCCGGGGTCTGGTCACCCGCGGCGCCCGCGTGCTGATCGACTGGGCCTTCGACGAGCGCGGCATGCACCGCGTGGAGTGGCACGCCTCGTCGGCGAACACCCCGAGTGTCAACGCCGCCCGGCGACTCGGCATGATGCGTGAGGGCGTGCTGCGCGAGAGCTTCCCCCACCGGGGCACGCGCCAGGACATGGAGGTGTGGGCGGTGCTCGCACCCGAGTGGCGCGAGGCACGCGAGGCACACGCGCGTGCCGCTCACAAGGATCGTTAAGGGACCTCTCAGACAGCGTCCGTACGGTGCGAGGCATGGGAACGAAGACAGTGGACGAGACCGGCGTGAAGACCGACGAGCACAACACGGACGAGGTGACCGTGGCCGCCGGGTCCACCGAGGCCGCCGAGACGGCCGGGACCGGCACCCCCGGGACCGAGTCGGCCGGGACCGAGTCGGCCGGGACCGAGACGGCCGGGGCCGGCACCCCCGGGACCGACACGGCCGGGACCGGCACCCCCGGCACCGCCGACGTCCGTGAGGACGCCGGTACCGACGCCACGGCGGACGACGGCGTCACGGACGGCACCGGCGAGAGCGGGACCGGGGCCGGTTCCACCGGCGTCGGCCAGGGCGCGGGCGCCGTCGTCTCCGCCGGACTGGGCATCGTCTCCCTGACCGGCAGCTGGGTCGGCACCGTGGCCTCCGCCCGAGAGTCGCTGATCGGCCAGTTGCGGACGTCCTCGTCGTCCGACGTCGGCACGCTGATCGAGAAGGGCTACGGCAACGCCTGGCACGCCACCGCGATGTGGGGCGGGATCTTCGCCCTGGTCGCGCTGATCGTCGGCGTCGTCGTCCTGGCCCGCCCCGCGTTCGGCGCGCCCGGCCGCCCGCAGGCCCCGTGGATCAAGTCGGTCGCGTGGTCGGGGGTCGCCCTCGGCGTCATCGGCCTGCTCCTGGCCGTCCTGAAGTACACGGACGTCCTGCTGGGACTGCCCTCCACCGGCTGACCAGGCTTTACGAGGGGTCTCAGGGCATCCGCACGCCACCGGCGCGCGCCCTGAGGCCCCTCACACACGTCTAAGGCCCCGCGCGGCGCCGAAGCCGCGGAACATACCCGACGTGGCGGACCCACCTGGGAGTCGAAGGTTGAGGCATCGCAAGCGAGCGATGCCGAAACCGAAGCCGCAACCGGCTCTCACCGAGGGGCACACCATGTACGAGTACGAGATCCAGCGGTACCGCTCCGCCGGACTGATCCGCCACGCCGACGAGGCCCGGCCGGCCCGCCAGGCGGTCCGGGCCCGGCGGGAGCCGGCGTCCACGTGTCCAGCCGCCCGGCCGAGCCCGGCGTCTCCGGGCCGCGGCGAGGCGGCGGCGGTGGCCCACCGGCTGGCGCCGTTCCCCGCCGAACGGCTCACGTCCCCTCCCGCGCAGTGAGGTCTACGCTGTGAGGGACGCCGACCGACGGAGGGCACCGTGTTCAACGCGTTCGAAGAACTGTTCTCCCCCGGCCGCAAACACACCCGCGACGAGCAGAACCGCCTCGAACTCACCCGCGAGGACACCGGGGACGCCGGCCCCGGCCACGGCCCGATAGACCTGACCTCGGGAAAGGTCGTCGTCCAGCGGCCGCTATCCGACGAGGCGCAGACCTCGGCCCCGAAGGACGAGTAGGCGGCCGCCCGCTTCACCTCCGGCCGCCTCCCGCGTCGTTCGCCGTCTACTTCACCTCCAGCTCCAGGATCCGGTCGTCGTCCCCCTTCGCGTCGCCCCGTCCGTCCGTGTTGCTGGTGACGAGCCACAGCCTGCCGCCGCCCGCCGGGGCCACCGTGCGCAGCCGGCCGTACTCGCCCTCCAGGAAGGCCTGCGGGTCGGCCGCGGCCTCCGTGCCCTCCAGCGGGACGCGCCACAGCCGCTCACCGCGCAGCCCCGCCATCCACACGGACCCGCCGACGTAGGCGATGCCGCTGGGGGAGGCCTCGTCGGTGTGCCACTGCACGACCGGGTCGTGGAAGCCGGAGCCGCCGCCCTTGCCCTCCGCCTCGGGCCAGCCGTAGTTGTCACCCGGCTCGATCGCGTTCAGCTCGTCCCAGGTGTCCTGCCCGAACTCCGAGGCGAACAGCCGCTGCTTGTCGTCCCAGGCCAGCCCCTGCACGTTCCGGTGGCCGTACGAGTACACGGGGGAGCCGGGGAAGGGGTTGCCGGGCGCCGGGGCGCCGTCCGGGGTCATCCGCAGGATCTTGCCGCCGAGGGACTCCCTGTCCTGCGACAGGCCCGTGTCTCCGCTCTCGCCGGTGCCCGCGTAGAGCATCTTGTCGGGGCCGAACGCGATCCGGCCACCGTTGTGGATCACGCCCTTGGGGATGCCCCGGAAGACCGTGTCAGGCGCCCCCAGCTGCTCACCCGACGGCTTCTTCTCGTCGTACAGCATGCGCACGACGCGGTTGTCCGAGGCCGAGGTGAAGTACGCGTAGACCATGTGGTCCGAGGCGTAGTCGGGGGAGAGCGCGATACCGAGGAGACCGCCCTCGCCGGACGGGGACACCCCGGGCACCTCGCCCAGCTCCGTCTTCCCGCCCGTCTTCCCGTCGATCCGCGTGACCGTGGCCTCGTCGCGGGAGGAGACCAGCAGGTCACCGCCCGGCAGCGGAGCCAGCCCCCAGGGGCTCCTCAGACCCGTGGTGAGCGTGCGGACCACCTTCACGGAGCCCTTCGCGGGCGGTGCCTGCGCGGCAGGCGACCCGGCGGGCGACGACTGCGCCGCCGTACCGGCCGGGGAGGTGCTCCCGTCCGCGGCCGGCGGGTCCCCGTCGCCGGAGGAGCAGCCGGCCGTCAGCAGGAGAGCGGCGGCCAGCACGGCCGGCACGGCTCGACGTTGCACGATCATGGTCCCTTCGACGCGGCGGGTTCGAGACGGGTTCTCCCTGTCATACACCGCACGGCCTCTCCAGGTTCCCGATCGCCGGATCCCGAACCCGGCGGCGCGTCCGGCGGACGGCCGCGCGCCTCACTCCCAGGAACCCTGCGCCGGCGGCAGCTGCCGTAGCTCCGCCAGATCCCGCCCGGTCAGCCGCAGTTCCGCCGCCCCCGCGTTCTGCGTCACCCAGCGCTCCCGCTTGGTGCCCGGCACCGGCACCACGTGCCGTCCCTGCGCCAGCACCCAGGCCAGCGCCACCTGGGCCGCGGTGACCCCCTCGCCGTGCCGGGCCGCGATGCGGCGCAGAGCGGCCACGATCGGCTGGTTGGCGGCCATCATCTCGGCGGTGAAGCGGGGGTGCCGCGCACGCAGGTCCTCCGGTTCGAACCCCTGGCCGGGCGTCAGCGTGCCGGTCAGATAGCCGTTGCCCAGCGGCATCGCGGCCAGGAAGCCGACGCCGCGCGAGACGCACCACGGCAGCAGCGTCCGCAGCGCCTCCGGCGACCACACCGACAGCTCGGCCTGCACCGCGCTCACCGGGAAGACCTGCTGCACCCGCTCCAGCTGGCGGATCGTGGCGTCGTGCAGCCGCGCCCCCGGCCGCCGGGCCGAGCGTGCGCCGACCGCGCAGAGCCCGAGCGCCCGCACCTTCCCGGCCCGCACCAGCTCGGCCATCGCGCCCCAGGTCTCCTCGACGGGTATCTCGGGGTCGGCCCGGTGCAGTTGGTAGAGGTCGATGACGTCGGTCTGCAGCCGGCGCAGCGAGGCGTCGCAGGCACGTTTCACGTATCCGGGGCGGCCGTTGGCCACGATGTGCTGCTCGCCCACCAGCAGACCGACCTTGGTCGACACGAAGGCGTCGGACCGCCGCTCCCTCAACACCCGCCCCAGCAGCAGCTCGTTGGTGAACGGGCCGTACATGTCCGCCGTGTCCAGCAGGGAGGCACCCAGGTCGAGGGCCCGGTGCACCGCCCTGACGGACTCGTCGCCCCGCTGCCGCGAGGCGCTGTACGCCCAGTTCATCGGCATGCACCCCAGTCCGACGGCCCCCACCGCGAGTGCCGTCGCGCCGATCGTCCTGCGCTCCACCTGGTCGTGACCCTCCCTCGTCAGGCCACCCAACCTAACCTCTGCCTCCTCGCCCCCTGACATAGCCTCCTGACCATGACTGCTGACGTGTGGCTGCCCATCCCACCGGACGAGATCGAGGGCCTCCCGGAGGGCCCCGCCTACCGCTACTGGAACGGTGAGGAGACCTTCCCCGCCGACCCGGCCGACTGCGCGTACTACGTCGTCCCCTACATGAAGCCCAGCGGGATCGGCGTACGCCCGCTGCCGGAGATGCGCTCGGTCCAGGTCGTCCAGACCCTCTCCGCGGGCATCGACCACGTGGAGCCCGGCCTGCGGCACCTGCCCGCGGGCGTACGGCTGTGCAACGCGCGCGGTGTGCACGAGGCCAGCACCGCGGAGCTGACCCTGGCCCTCATCCTCGCGTCGCTGCGCGGCATCCCGGACTTCGTGCGGGCGCAGGACCGCGGCGAGTGGCTCGGCGGGTTCCGGCCCGCGCTCGCGGACCGGACGGTTCTGATCGTCGGGTACGGGTCGATCGGCGCCGCGATCGAGGACCGGCTCGTACCGTTCGAGGTCGCGCCGGTGGTGCGCGTCGCGCGCTCCGCACGCGCCACGGAGCGCGGTCCCGTGCACCCGTTCACCGAACTCCCCGCCCTGCTCCCGCGGGCGGACGTCGTCATTCTGTCCACTCCGCTCACCGAATCCACCCGCGGCCTGGTCGACGCCGAGTTCCTGGGCCGGATGAAGGACGGTGCCCTGCTCGTCAACGTCGCGCGCGGACCGGTCGTGGACACGAAGGCGTTGCTCGCCGAACTGGAGAGCGGACGCCTCACCGCGGCCCTCGACGTGACCGACCCCGAACCGCTGCCGCCGGGCCATCCGCTGTGGCATGCTCCCGGCATAGTCGTCAGCCCGCACGCGGGCGGGCCGACCTCCGCCTTCCTGCCGCGCGCCAAGCGGCTGCTGGTGGGCCAGTTGAACCGCTTCGTGAACCAGGAGCCGCTGCGCAACGTGATCCTGACGACGGGCGCGTAATCCGTTTCGGGTGCCCTCCGCAACTCCCCGGACGCGGTGGGTACGCGTATATCCGCTGGTCGTCACGGAGCGTAGAGAACCTATGTCCCTGAGTGACGAGACTGGTGTATCGTCCGACAGGGGATGCGCCGCGCACCGTACGGCGCCGGGGATGGACATCTCAGACTGTGATCAGACTGTGAGGGGGGCTACGGGCGATGCACGGCCTATGGACCAACGATCCGACGCGGCGGAGCCGCCGCCGGCGACCCTGGCGCACGACCGCGACCACGACCGCGCGCGGACGGGACCGGCACGGCCACCGCGGTGGCCGTGCCGGTCGGTACGGCCCTCACCCGCGCCGGCCGGACGGCCGCGGGAGGCAGGCCCAGTCGGTCCACCGGTGCCCGCGGGACACGGGAGCGGTGCGGACCGGGAGGCCCCGGTGAGTCCGCCCCCCGCGCCCACGCTGGACGGAGCGCTGCGCACCCAACCCCCGTCCGGGCCGCTGCCGCCCCGGCCGGCGGCCGCCCTCGGCGGCCCGCCCCTCGTCCGCCAACTCGTGCTGGCCCTGTGTTGCGCGGCATACGCCGTCGGTGCCGCGCTCGGCTGGGGTTCGCCGTACGTCGCCAAGATCATGGGTGACTTCGGGCTGAGCGCCGCCGCGGGCGCCGCCGCCGTCTCCTGCTTCCTCCACGCCCGCGGGCGCCGCGTCCGTTTCCGGCCCGCCTGGCTGCTCTTCGCCCTCTCCTCGGCGATGGCGTCCCTGGGCAACCTGATCTGGGGGTGGTACGAGGTCGTGCTGCGGGAGCCGGTGCCCAGCCCCAGCTACGCGGACCTGTTCTTCCTGTGCTTCGCGCCGCCCGCCATCGTGGGGCTGCTGGTGCTGGCCAAGCGGCCGGTGACCAAGGCCGGCTGGATCTGCCTGGGCCTGGACGCCTGGCTGATCGGCGGTTCGCTGCTGACCCTGGCCTGGAGCCTGGCGCTCGCCCAGGCGGCGAAGGCCGAGGGCGGTTCCAGCGTGGCGCACTCCGCGCTCTCGGTGGCGTACCCGCTGCTCGACATCGCCCTCGTCAGCATGGTGCTCGCGCTGCACTTCAGACGGTCGCCGGTGTGCAGGTCCGCCGTCAACACCGCCGTCGGCGCGCTCGCCCTGACGGTCATGTGCGACGCCCTGTTCACCTCGCCGCTGCTGCACAACAGCTACCGCTCCGGACAGTTGCTCGACGCGGGCTGGTTCGCCGGTTCCCTGCTGCTCGCGTACGCCCCCTGGGCCGCGTCCAGGCGCGGGCGTCCCTCGTCGGAGGAGCAGGGCTCCGGCGGCCACACCCGCGTGGTGCGCGAACACCTGCCCGGGCAGCGCGGCACCGCTCACCGGCCCGCGCACCCCGCCGTGCACGAGAGCCCGCCCGGACCCGCGCAGGGCGGCGAACGGGGCCGCTATCCGGCCGCCCGGCCCATCGCCGGGTCCCTGGCCGCGCTCACGCCGTACCTCGCGGCCGCGGTCTGCACCCTGGGCATCCTCTACAACGTGCTCAACGGCCGCAGCGTCGACCGCGTGGTGCTGCTGACCGGCGGCACCGTCGTGCTCGCCCTCGTCGTCCGGCAGGGCATCATGCTGCTCGACAACATCGTCCTCACCCAGGAACTGGCCCAGAAGGAGAACCACTTCCGTTCCCTGGTGCAGGGCTCCAGCGACGTCATCATGATCGCCGCGCCCAACGGCATCCTCCGCTACGTCTCCCCGGCCGCCGCCGGGGTGTACGGACGCCCCGCGGAGGAGCTGGTGGGCAGCGAACTGGCCGGGCTCATCCACCCCGAGGACCTCGGCTGCGTGGTGCACGAGGTGCGCCGGTTCCTGGCCGCCAGTCCGGTCGAGGAACCCACCACGCGCATCGAATGCCGCTTCCGTTCCGGGGAGGGCGGCTGGCTCAACGTCGAGTCGACCGTCAACCGGCACCACGGCGGCCTCATCTTCAACAGCCGGGACGTGACCGAAAGAGTGCGCCTGCAGGCGCAGCTCCAGCACAACGCCGAACACGACCCGCTCACCGACCTGCCCAACCGCGCCCTGTTCACCCGGCGTGTCCAGCAGGCCCTGTCCGGCCGCCGTGCCTCCGACCGCGGCGCCGCCCTGCGCGGTACGGCGGTGCTCTTCATCGACCTCGACGGCTTCAAGGGCGTCAACGACACCATCGGGCATCAGGCCGGGGACGAGCTGCTCGTCCAGGCCGCGCGCAGACTCCAGGAGGCCGTCCGCAAGGGGGACACCGCCTCCAGGCTGGGCGGCGACGAGTTCGCGGCCCTGATCGTCGGGGACGGCGCCCGGGACCGGACCGCCCGGGAGGGTCACATCCGGGAACTCGCCGACCGGCTGAGGCTGACGCTCTCGCAGCCCTACGTCATCGACGGCAACGATGTCCGTGTCAACGCCTCCATCGGCGTCGCCTTCGCCGAACCCGGCCTGGGCGCGGGCGAGTTGCTGCGCAACGCCGACCTCGCCATGTACCGGGCCAAGGCGGGCGGCAAGGGGCGCGTCGAGCTGTACCGGCCGCAGATGCAGCAGGACGTCGTACGCAAGGCCGAGCTGGCCACCCGGTTGAGGGCCGCGCTGCACGACGGGGAGTTCGCGCTGCTGCACCAGCCGGTGGTCTCCCTCACCGACGGCCGGATCACGTCGGTCTGCGCCCAGGCGCGATGGCGCTCCTCGCAGGGCGTGCTGTTCACCCCCGCCGAGTTCCTGCGGGTGACCGAGGACGGCGACCGGACCGCCGAGCTGGACCGCTGGGTGTTGCGCGAGGCCGTCGAACAGGCCGCCGAACGCGCGGCGGCCGGGCTGTCCGTGACCGTGGCCATACGCATCGGCGCCCGCCGCCTGCTGGACCGCTCCATGCCGCTGGGTTCCGTGGAGGCCCTGCTGACCCGGCACGGACTGCCACCCGGCTCCCTTGTGATCGAGCTGTCGGACATCGATCCACGGGTCGGCCTCGACGAGCTGGACCGCCGGCTCAACGCCCTGCGGAGGGTCGGTGTCCGGATCGCGCTGGACGGCTTCGGCGGCGGCTACGCGGCGATCACCGCGCTGCGGAGGCTGCCCGTGGACGTCCTCAAGCTCGACCGGGGTCTGATCGAGGGCGTCGTGGAGTCCGCGCGACTGCACAAGATCACCAGTGGTCTGCTGCGCATCGCCACCGACCTGGGACTGAAGTCCGTGGCCGACGGCGTCGACCTGCCCGAGCAGATCGTCGCCCTGCGGGCGATGGGCTGTACGCACGGACAGGGCATGGCGTTCTCCGGCGCGCTGGACGAGTACCGGTTGCGCAGAGCGCTCGGCACCGGCCACTACCCGGTGCCGCACGGACCGGCCGAACCGGCCTTCGCGGCCGGTGGCGCCGGGGTGTACACCAAAGCCGTCGGCGGCCCCGCCGCCGGTCAGGCCGGCGGCGGGATGCCCCCCGGGCTGCCGGTCGTCCTGAGTGGCGGCACGGCTCTCCGCTCACATAATGAGACTCCCGTCCCACCCACTTGACAGTGAGTGCGCGCCGGGGGGAGGGTCAGTGCCATGCGCACCCGAATTCTCGTACTTGGAAAGCGCGTCGGCTGAAGCTGGTGACGTCCGGACCGACTCGGACTCCCCGCGACCCACACCCGGCGCGCTCCCCTCGCTTGCCTTACGGCACGAGGGGTTTTTTGTTGCACGGGCACCTGACGAGCAGCAGCCGCACACCGCCACAAACCTCGCAAAAACCCTCAGCATCGAGAAGAGAATGCCGATGACCGAGCAGGCCACCGGGGCCCACCCGCAGCCCCGGCCCCGATCCGGAGGACAGCCCGCCCCCGAGCACGTCACGGGTGCGCAGTCCCTCATCCGCTCGCTCGAGGAGGTCGGCGCCGACACGGTATTCGGCATTCCCGGTGGCACGATCCTTCCGGCCTACGACCCGCTGATGGACTCCACCCGGGTGCGTCACGTCCTGGTCCGCCACGAGCAGGGCGCCGGCCACGCGGCCACCGGCTACGCGCAGGCCACCGGCAAGGTCGGTGTCTGCATGGCGACCTCCGGACCCGGCGCCACCAACCTGGTGACCCCGATCGCCGACGCCAACCTGGACTCCGTGCCGCTGGTCGCGATCACCGGCCAGGTGGTGTCCTCCTCGATCGGCACGGACGCCTTCCAGGAAGCGGACATCGTCGGCATCACCATGCCGATCACCAAACACAGCTTCCTGGTCACCAAGGCCGAGGACATCCCCCGGGTGATCGCGCAGGCGTTCCACATCGCCTCCACCGGACGCCCAGGACCGGTCCTGGTCGACATCCCCAAGGACATCCTCCAGAAGAAGACCACCTTCTCCTGGCCGCCGGTCATGGACCTGCCCGGCTACCGCCCGGTCACCAAGCCGCACGCCAAGCAGATCCGCGAGGCGGCCAAGCTCGTCACCGCCGCGAAGCGCCCCGTGCTCTACGTCGGCGGCGGCGTGCTCAAGGCGCAGGCCACCGCGGAGCTGAAGGTCCTCGCCGAACTCACCGGAGCGCCCGTCACCACCACCCTGATGGCGCTCGGCGCATTCCCCGACAGCCACCCGCTGCACGTGGGAATGCCGGGCATGCACGGTGCGGTCACCGCCGTCACCGCGCTGCAGAAGGCCGACCTGATCGTCGCTCTCGGAGCCCGCTTCGACGACCGCGTCACCGGCAGGCTGGACAGCTTCGCCCCGTTCGCCAAGATCGTCCACGCCGACATCGACCCGGCGGAGATCGGCAAGAACCGCACCGCCGACGTCCCGATCGTCGGCGACGCCCGCGAGGTCATCGCCGACCTCGTGCAGGCCGTCCAGAAGGAGCACGCCGAGGGCAACAAGGGCGACTACACCGCCTGGTGGAAGGACCTCAGCCGCTGGCGCGACACGTACCCCCTCGGCTACGACCAGCCCGAGGACGGCTCGCTCTCCCCGCAGCAGGTCATCGAGCGCGTCGGACAACTGGCACCCGAGGGCACGATCTTCGCGGCCGGCGTCGGCCAGCACCAGATGTGGGCCGCGCACTTCGTCCAGTACGACCGGCCCGCCACCTGGCTGAACTCCGGCGGCGCCGGAACCATGGGCTACGCCGTCCCGGCCGCCATGGGTGCCAAGGCCGGCATGCCCGACCGGGCCGTCTGGGCGATCGACGGCGACGGCTGCTTCCAGATGACCAACCAGGAACTGACCACCTGCGCCCTGAACAACATCCCGATCAAGGTCGCCATCATCAACAACGGCGCCCTCGGCATGGTCCGTCAGTGGCAGACGCTGTTCTACAACCAGCGCTACTCCAACACGGTCCTGCACTCGGGACCGGACGCGGACAACACGCAGATGGGCGCCGGCACCAGGGTCCCCGACTTCGTGAAGCTGTCGGAGGCCATGGGCTGCTACGCCATCCGCTGCGAGGACCCCGCCGACCTCGACAAGGTGATCGAGGAGGCGAACTCCGTCAACGACCGCCCGGTCGTCGTCGACTTCATCGTCCACGAGGACGCGATGGTCTGGCCGATGGTCGCCGCCGGCACCTCCAACGACGAGATCATGGCCGCCCGGGACGTCCGCCCCGACTTCGGCGACAACGAGGACGACTGAGAGCCGTAGGCAAGGAACAGGCAAAGGAAGCAGACCCATGTCCAAGCACACGCTCTCCGTCCTGGTGGAGAACACCCCCGGCGTCCTCGCCCGGATCACCGCCCTCTTCTCCCGCCGCGGCTTCAACATCGACTCGCTCGCCGTCGGCGTCACCGAGCACCCCGACATCTCCCGCATCACCATCGTGGTGAGCGTCGAGGACTTCCCGCTCGAGCAGGTGACCAAGCAGCTCAACAAGCTCGTCAACGTGCTCAAGATCGTCGAGCTGGAGCCCACCCAGGCCGTCCAGCGCGAACTCGTTCTGGTGAAGGTGCGCTCCGACAACGAGACGCGCTCCCAGATCGTCGAGATCGTCCAGTTGTTCCGCGCCAAGACCGTCGACGTCTCCCCGGAGGCCGTCACCATCGAGGCCACCGGCAGCAGCGACAAGCTGTCCGCCATGCTGAAGATGCTGGAACCGTACGGCATCAAGGAACTCGTCCAGTCCGGCACGATCGCCATCGGCCGCGGCGCCCGTTCGATCACGGACCGCTCACTGCGCGCACTCGACCGGTCCGCATAACGACGGAAACGGGCGGCCCGCCGGACGGCGCGCCGCCCGTATCGCGAGACCCCGGAACTTCCCTTCCCCCCACCGGCATACGGTGGCACGCAACACCTGCACACAAGGAGAGAACCCAGTGGCCGAGCTGTTCTACGACGCCGACGCCGACCTGTCCATCATCCAGGGCCGCAAGGTCGCGGTCATCGGTTACGGCAGCCAGGGCCACGCCCACGCCCTGTCGCTGCGCGACTCCGGTGTCGACGTGCGCGTTGGTCTGCACGAGGGCTCCAAGTCCAAGGCGAAGGCCGAGGAGCAGGGCCTGCGCGTGGTGAGCCCGTCCGAGGCCGCCGCCGAGGCCGACGTCATCATGATCCTGGTCCCGGACCCGATCCAGGCCGAGGTCTACGAGAAGCACATCAAGGACAACCTGAAGGACGGCGACGCGCTGTTCTTCGGCCACGGCCTGAACATCCGCTACGGCTTCATCAAGCCCCCGGCCGGCGTGGACGTCTGCATGGTCGCCCCCAAGGGCCCGGGCCACCTGGTGCGCCGCCAGTACGAGGAGGGCCGCGGCGTTCCCTGCATCGCCGCCGTCGAGCAGGACGCCACGGGCGACGCCTTCTCGCTGGCCCTGTCGTACGCGAAGGGCATCGGCGGCACCCGCGCCGGCGTCATCAAGACGACCTTCACCGAGGAGACCGAGACCGACCTGTTCGGTGAGCAGGCCGTCCTGTGCGGTGGCACCGCTGCCCTGGTCAAGGCGGGCTTCGAGACGCTGACCGAGGCGGGTTACCAGCCGGAGATCGCGTACTTCGAGTGCCTGCACGAGCTGAAGCTGATCGTGGACCTCATGTACGAGGGCGGCCTGGAGAAGATGCGCTGGTCGATCTCCGAGACCGCCGAGTGGGGCGACTACGTCACCGGCCCGCGGATCATCACCGACGCCACCAAGGCCGAGATGAAGAAGGTCCTCGCCGAGATCCAGGACGGCACGTTCGCCAAGAACTGGATGGACGAGTACCACGGCGGTCTGAAGAAGTACAACGAGTACAAGAAGCAGGACTCCGAGCACCTGCTCGAGACCACCGGCAAGGAGCTGCGCAAGCTCATGAGCTGGGTCGACGAAGAGGCGTGAGTCGCTCGTCCCGTGACGGTGCCCGGCACGCCGGGCACCGTCACGGGCCTCCACTTCCGGGTGATGCTTCCCAAGAGGCGCAGGACGGCTCCCGCCGCGCCACTACACTGCTGAACACATACGCGTCAGGCCCACAGCGTCGTGCGTCTTCCACGCGGCTAGCAACCCTCCACCGCATGCGGCCGTCGGGACGGCCGTCCGCATTGGACTTGTGAGGACTCACGTGAGCTCGAAACCCGTCGTACTCATCGCTGAAGAGCTGTCGCCCGCCACCGTGGACGCGCTCGGCCCCGACTTCGAGATCCGCCAGTGCAACGGCGCGGACCGGGCCGAACTGCTCCCCGCCATCGCCGACGTGGACGCGATCCTGGTCCGCTCCGCCACCAAGGTCGACGCCGAGGCCGTCGCCGCCGCCAAGAAGCTCAAGGTCGTGGCCCGCGCGGGCGTCGGCCTGGACAACGTCGACGTCTCCGCCGCCACCAAGGCCGGCGTGATGGTGGTCAACGCCCCGACCTCCAACATCGTCACCGCCGCCGAGCTGGCCTGCGGTCTCCTCGTCGCCACCGCCCGCAACATCCCCCAGGCCAACGCCGCCCTGAAGAACGGCGAGTGGAAGCGCAGCAAGTACACCGGCGTCGAGCTGGCCGAGAAGACCCTCGGCGTCGTGGGCCTCGGCCGCATCGGCGCGCTCGTCGCCCAGCGCATGTCCGCCTTCGGCATGAAGGTCGTCGCCTACGACCCCTACGTGCAGCCCGCGCGGGCCGCGCAGATGGGCGTCAAGGTGCTGTCCCTCGACGAGCTGCTCGAGGTCTCCGACTTCATCACCGTCCACCTGCCCAAGACCCCCGAGACCCTCGGCCTGATCGGCGACGAGGCGCTGCGGAAGGTCAAGCCGAGCGTCCGCATCGTCAACGCCGCGCGCGGCGGCATCGTCGACGAGGAGGCGCTGTACTCGGCGCTCAAGGAGGGCCGCGTCGCCGGCGCCGGCCTGGACGTGTACGCCAAGGAGCCCTGCACCGACTCGCCGTTGTTCGAGTTCGACCAGGTCGTCGCCACCCCGCACCTCGGCGCCTCCACCGACGAGGCCCAGGAGAAGGCCGGCATCGCCGTCGCCAAGTCCGTCCGCCTCGCCCTCGCCGGTGAGCTGGTCCCGGACGCGGTCAACGTCCAGGGCGGCGTCATCGCCGAGGACGTCAAGCCGGGCCTGCCGCTCGCCGAGCGCCTCGGCCGCATCTTCACCGCGCTCGCCGGTGAGGTCGCCGTCCGCCTCGACGTCGAGGTCTACGGCGAGATCACCCAGCACGACGTGAAGGTGCTGGAGCTCTCCGCCCTCAAGGGTGTCTTCGAGGACGTCGTCGACGAGACCGTGTCGTACGTCAACGCCCCGCTGTTCGCCCAGGAGCGCGGCGTCGAGGTCCGGCTGACCACCAGCTCGGAGTCCCCGGAGCACCGCAACGTCGTCACGGTGCGCGGCACCCTCGCGGACGGCGAGGAGGTGTCGGTCTCCGGCACGCTGGCCGGCCCGAAGCACCTCCAGAAGATCGTCGCCGTCGGCGAGTACGACGTGGACCTCGCCCTCGCCGACCACATGGTCGTCCTGCGCTACGAGGACCGCCCCGGCGTCGTCGGCACCGTCGGCCGCGTCATCGGTGAGGCCGGCGTCAACATCGCCGGCATGCAGGTCGCCCGCGCGACGGTGGGCGGCGAGGCGCTCGCCGTCCTGACCGTCGACGACACGGTGCCCGCCGGGGTGCTGGCGGAGGTCTCGGCGGAGATCGGCGCGACGTCGGCCCGCTCGGTGAACCTGGTCTGAGGTTCCGGGGGCGCTGCCCCCGGACCCCCGCACCGGCCCTGTACGGGCCTGGTCCTCAGACGCCGGACGGGCTGAGTCGGTCAGCCTGTCCGGCGTTCTCGCGTACCCGGATGCCGCGCAGTGCGCGTGCGGCCGGCACCGCTGCCGCCAGCAGCAGGACCATCCCCGCGAGCGCGGCGCCCCGCATCCCGTCGGTGAATGCCGCCCGCGCCGCCACGGCCAGGGCTTCGCCCGTGGCTCCCGGTGCCCGACCGGCGACGGCCAGCGCGCTGCCCAGGGTCTCCCGAGCGGCGTCCGGTGCCGATGCCGGCATCTCGTGGTGGTAGACGGCCGTTCCGACCGAGCCGAGGACCGCCATGCTCAGTGCGCCGCCGAACTCGGTGCCGGTCTCCATCAGGGACGAGGCGGTACCCGCCTTCTCGACGGGGGCGGAGCTGAGCGCCAGGTCGGTGAGCTGGGACATCACGGCGACGATGCCACCGGCCATGACCCCGCACGCCGCCAGCACCAGCCACAGCGAGTCGGTTGCGGCCATGGCCAGCAGCCCGTATCCGGCCGCCGCGACCACGAAGCCACCCGCGACCACGTGCGCCCGCTCCACACCCCGCCGCACCAGCCCCATGGCGAGTGGCGCGGCGAAGCCGATGAGTACCGAGGGCAGCAGGGCCCACAACGCGGCCTCCAACGCGCTCTTGTCCAGGACGGACTGGAGGTACTGGGTGGTGAAGTACGAGGAGCCCATCATCCCGAAGGCCGACACCAGGTTGAGGACGACGGCGGGGGTGAAGCCGCGGCCTCGGAAGAGCGCGGGTGGGACGAGCGGGAAAGCGGCGGTGCGCTGGCGGTGCACGAACCACGCGGCGAAGAGCAGGCCGACCGTCACCGACATCACGTAGCGCACGTGCCAGCCCTCGGTCGGGATCTCCTTCAGGCCGTAGACCACGGGCAGGACCGCCGCCATCGACAGCGGGACACTCAGCAGGTCGAAACGGCCGGGGGAAGGGCTCCTCGACTCCGGGAGCAGCACCGGGCCGAGGATCAGCAGCAGGGCCATCGCGGGCAGGTTGACCAGGAAGACCGAGCCCCACCAGAAGTGCTCGACGAGGACGCCGCTCATCACCGAGCCGAGTGCGATGCCGGCCGTCATCACCCCGGACCACAGCCCGATCGCCTTCGCCCGCTGGGCGGGGTCGGTGAACATCGTGCGGACCAGCGCCATCGTCGACGGCATCAGGGTGGCGCCGCCGACGCCGAGGACGGCACGGGCCGCGATCAGGGTCTCGGCGGTGTGTGCGTAGGCCGCGAGCAGGGAGGCGGCGCCGAAGGCCGCCGCGCCGAGGAGGAGCAGCCTGCGGCGGCCGAAGCGGTCGCCCAGCGATCCCGTCGTCATCAGCAGGCCGGCCAGCACGAAGCCGTAGATGTCGAAGATCCACAGCTGCTGGGCGCCGCTCGGGTCGAGGTCCGCGCTGATCGCCGGAATCGCGAAGTAGAGGACCGAGACGTCCATCGAGACCAGCAGCAGCGGGAGCATCAGTACGCCCAGCGCGGTCCACTCGCGGCGGCCGGCCCGGGACGGGTTCGTTGTCATGACGGGTGACTGTACGCATGTCTTATACGGCTGTCTAGAACGGATGTATAAGACGGATGTATGGACGGGCGGGTAGGGTGACGGCATGGGACACCGTGAGGATCTGCTCGAAGGCGCCAAGCGCTGCCTGCTCGCCAAGGGGTTCGTGCGCACGACGGCGCGCGACATCGTCAAGGAGTCGGAGACCAACCTGGCGTCCATCGGCTACCACTACGGGTCGAAGGACGCGCTCCTCGCGCAGGCCTACGTGGCGATGGTCGAGAACATGTCCGAGGCCTTCGACAGCGAGGTCCAGGGCGAGCCCGGCTCGTTCGAGCGGTTCACCTCCGTGTGGTCGAACATCATCGGCACCATGCGCAGGCCGGGATCGATGTGGCGCCTGAGTATGGAGATCGTGGCGCTGGGCGATCAGATGCCGGAAGTGCGCGACCATCTGGCGCGAGCCCAGCGAGAGGGCTCGCGCGGATTCGTCGCCCTGTTCACGGGCGCGCGCGAGGAGGACATCCCGGAGGAGGTCGTCGACACGCTCGGCACCTTCTACACGACCCTGATGATGGGCGTCATGGCGCAGTGGACCTTCGATCCGAAGACCGCGCCCGAGGCGGCCCAGCTCACCAACGGCCTGCGTCAGGTGGTCGAGGCTGTAGGGACCGTGGTTCCGTGAGCACTGCGTCCTGCGGAAACGTCGGGTTCCGCGTGTCGTGAGCACTGCTCGGGGGCGTTGATCATGAGCAGGATGCCCCGTTGAGGTGCTCGCGGCGGCAGGAACTGACCGGCCCCCCAGATTCCCGACGAGACGCGCGCGTTGAGGAGGCCCAGCCGTCGTGGAAGTTTCGCGGCACCTGAGCCGCACGTCCGGACGTGGAGTCAGGAGCGTGCAGCCGTGGCCGCCACATGCGCGAGTTCGCTAGGCGTCGGCGAGAAGGGGGTCGTACGGGGTGCTCGTGCGGCGGCCCGACATGAAGGAGAGGAAGTCACCCACGAAGGCGCTCCGGCCGTAGGCGCCGTCGGTGGGGTTGAGGTCGCGGTGGAAGGCGGTGCGGAAGAGGGTCCGGTACTCGTCGGCATCGATGCTCCCGCTGCCGTCCTTGTCGGTGGCGTCGAAGAGCACCTCGGCGACACGGATGAGCGCGGGTCCGGCGAGGGAGGGGATGGCGGCGGCGTACTCGTCGGCGCTGACGCGGCCGTCGCCGTCCGTGTCGAGGGCGGCCTGGAGCTCGCGCCACCAGGCGGCGAAAGCGTCGTAGAGCCGGGTCTCCTCGGGCTCGTCCAGGTCCAGGCGGGTGGAAAGTTCGCGGGCCATGGCGGCGAGGTCAGGCCAGTCGAGGTGGCCGTCGCCCGTCTGGTCCAGCACCTGGCGGAAGAACTCCCCCGCCGAGCGTCGGCCCTCTCCCGAGCCCGCGGAAGCCGCCGGGTCCGGGCCGGGGCCGACGACGCCGCCCAGTGGTGTGAGGAGACGAAGCAGGGCCGACGCCCGCTTCATGCGGGCGCGCAGAGCGGCCACGGTGCGGGCGCGGGGGTCGTCGCTGCCGGGCGAGAGGGAGAGGACTTCGATGATGCTCTCGGCGCTGATCCAGCCCTCGGGCAGGAAACGGGCGAGCCCGGCGGCGAGGTAGGCGCCCTGCATGAGGGTCTGGGCACCGGGCATCTCCGGCAGCCCGGCCCTGCGCCGGTACGGCTCGGGGAGCGAGGCGACGGTGATCGCGCCGAGGAGCGGGCCGACGACGGCCCGGCCCGCCGCCCACAGCGTCGGCGCGCCGTCGAGCAGTGCCGGGGCGGGCAGGTGGTCGAAGAGCCGGTAGAGGATGACGCGGGCCGCTTCGGTGTTCTCGAGCTCGTTTTCGACGACCCGGTCGAAGTATCGCCAGAAGTCGTTCAGGGCCTCGGGGAGTTCTGCGGCGTCACCGTCGAGCGCGGCAAGAAACGCGCGGTATTCGGCGTACATCCGCTCCATCGTGTCCGGGTCGAGCGGCTGGCCGCTCAGCCGGCACATGGTGACGGCGCTCTCGAAGAGGGTGGCGACCACCCAGGCCCGGGTCGCCCGGTCCATCGCGTCGTAGGCGCGGCCGCGGGAGTCGGAACCGCTCATGCGGGCGTGCAGCCGGTTGAGCCGGGCGGCTTCCCGTTCGCGCTCCGCCAAGTCGGTGCCGAACATGCGCCGCATGCTGAGGAAGGTGTTGCGCAGCCGGCGCCAGGGGTGGGCGACGAAGGTGGAGTTGTCGACGAGGGCAGCGCCGATCTGCGGGTGAGCGGCTTCCAGCACGGTGGCGCGGATCATGGCCAGCGCCCAGCGCGGGTCGTCGAAGAAGGCGCTGAACTGCGATTCCGGGCCGAACAGGGGCCCCTCGTCGGCCGTGTCCGTGGTTTCGGTGGTCATGATGGGTCTCCGTTCGTCCGGGGCGGCACGCCGCCGAAGCGGCGGTCGCGGCGCCGGTAGGTATGGAGGCACGCGAGGAACTCGGGGGCCCGGAAGTCAGGCCAGAGCACCTCGGGGAAGATCCACTCGGCGTAGGCGACCTGCCAGAGCATGAAGTTGGAGATGCGCTGCTCGCCGGAGGTGCGGATGACGAGGTCCACGTCGGGGGTGTCGGGGAACGGCAGGTGGTCCGAGAAGAGCCGTTCGGTCACCTCATCGGCGGGGGTCTTGCTGCGGATCAGCGACCTCGCGGCCGCCACGATGTCCCGGCGGCCGCCGTGGTCGAAGGCCACGGTCAGCGTCATCCCGCGATTGTCGGCGGTCAGTGCGGCCAGATCGTCGAAGTCCCGGGCCAGTTCACGGGGGATACGCGGGTCGGCGACCCCGAGGAAGCGACAGCGGATGCCACGGGCCAGCAGCAACGGCGCATGCTTCCGCACGACCCGGCGGACCAGGCACATCAGATAGTCGACCTCCGCACCCGGGCGGTTCCAGTTCTCGGTGGAGAAGGCGTACAGGCTGAGCCACTCGACACCGGCGGTCCGAGCCGCCTCGATGATGTCGATGACCGTCGCCTCCGCGGCCCGGTGGCCCGCCGTCCGGGGAAGCGAACGCCGCTGCGCCCAGCGGCCGTTGCCGTCCATGACGCAGGCCACGTGGAGCGGCACCGCACGCACCGGCCTGTCGTCCTGCCGCAACTCGTCGCCGTACTGTTGCCCGCCCGGCCGGTCTTTCGTCGCCGGGCGGGCGTGCGGGACGCCGTGGTCCGTCACGCCCAGCCCCCTCCCCCCGGAACGGCACGGTCGGCCCTACCGCGCTCGGTCACGCCCACCCCGTCCCGCCCGTACGCGCGCCCCACCGGCGCGTTCTCTCCCAGAGTCTGACGGCGCGAAAGGGTCCTGACGGGCCAATCGAGTGACTGTCACCCTTGGCTCGTATGTCCGATTCCCGCGTTCCGGCGGAAGCTTCTCCGCTGACCGCGATCGACGGCCTCGTCCGCGCCAGCACCACCCGGCTCCTCCTCAATGGGTGCAGCAAGGGGAGTGGGGGAAACATCAGCCGGATGGGGCGGCGCTGTGCCGGTCCTCGTCCACGATGCGGTCCACGCGCAGGCGGTCGGCGGGGAAGGCCGACACGCTGGAAGATCAGATGGACGGCGGCGGCGCCAAAAAGAACGCGCCACCCGAAGCCGGAGGATCGTTAACCGTCATGAACTGACCGCTACTGAGCGATACCGTTGTCCATGATCACGCGGAAGTGTCCAAACGGTGTCCATGATCACGCGGAAATGTCCACGGAATCGCGGAACCTACGGGCCGCTACAGACGACGCGCCTTGAGCGCCATGTGCAGCAGCAGCCGGTCCTCCCCGTCGTCCAGGTCCAGGCCCGTGAGCTGCTCGACGCGGGACAGGCGGTAGTACAGCGTCTGGCGGTGGATGCCCAGCTCGGCGGCGGTGCGGCCGGCCTGGCCCGCGCAGTCCAGGTACACCTCCGCGGTGCGGGCGAGTTCGCGGTGGGCGGGGGAGAGCAGCGCCCGTACGGCGGGGTCCTGGGCCGACCGCGGCGGCAGCGCCGTCAGCAGCCGGAACGCTCCGATCGACGTCCACTGCGCGACCGGGCCGAACCGCGACTCGGCCCGTGCCGCCCGTGCCGCCGCCGAGGCCTCCCACCAGGCGGCCCCCAGGTCCGCGAGACCCGTGCGCGGTGCCGACACGCCGGCCGCGACACCGGCCGCCCCGCTCGTGCCCCGGGATGCCGCCGCCCGCTCCAGCAGCCGCCCCGCCGCCGACGTCGCCGGGGCCGGCACGTCCGCCGAGCGCAGCCGCACCAGCAGCGCCAGCGACAGCCCCGCGGCCCCCCACGGCACCGTGCACAGCGCCGTCGCCCCCGGCACCGTACGGACCGAGGGCGCGTCCTCGGGATCGGCCGAGGGCCAGGGCGCCACGCAGACCACCGCGTGCGGGGTGTCCGCCCGGGTGCCGAGCGCGGTGCGCAGTTCCGCCACGGCCATGTCCCGCTGCCAGTCCCGCTCGGCCGTCAGCACCGCCCGCAGCTCCCGGCTCAGGTCCGCGCCGTGCTGCGCCTCGTCGGCGAGCAGCGCGCCGATCCGCGCCGCGACCTCCATGGCCGCCGTCAGCTGCCGCTCGGTCGGACCCGGGTCGGTGTCCAGGAGCCACACATAACCGAGGACGACCCCCCGGTGGCGCACCGGCAGACAGGTGCGCCCCCGGTACACCCCCGCCTCGGGGGTCGGCGGGATGCGGACCGGGCCCGCCGCACGGGTGATGCCGAAGCCCTCGAACCACGCCCGGACCGCGGCGGTGGAGCGCCGGGTGAGGATCGAGCGGGTGCGCACCGGGTCCAGGACGGACGGATCGAGGTCGCCCTCGCTGTCGTAGGCGCCGAAGGCGATCAGCTCGAAGTCGCGGTTCTCCAGGGTCGCGGGCGCGCCGAGCAGCTCGGAGATCTCGTCGACCAGCTCCTGGTAGTCACCACGGGTGCCACCGGAGCCTGCCGAACCTCTGGAATCCGATGTCATCCGGGCATTCTGCCGTATTCGTTCGCGTCCTTCATACATCTGTCTGAGATCCGTGGCACGGATGCGTGACAGCTGTCGATGGCCGACGATCGGGGGGATCCTTAGATTTCACGGTGGTTCTCCGTGCCGTTCCCCGTTCGCCGGGCGGCGGCCCCTGTGTTGGTTGGTGAGTGGAGGTGCCCCGTGCTGGGTCCCGTGATTCTGGCCGCGTCGCGCAGCGACCGGATGCGTCGTCTTGTCTCGGCCGCGCCCGTGACCAGGCCGGTCGTCGACCGGTTCATCCCCGGTGAGACGGTCGACGAGATCGTGCCGATCATCCGGGACCTCACCGGTCAGGGCCTGGAGCTGACGATGGACGTCGTCGGCGAGGACATCACCACCCCCGCGCAGGCCCAGGTTGCCCGCGACGCCTACCTGGAGCTGATCGACCGGCTCGAGCCCCTGGACCTCGGCAGCCGCGCCGAGATGTCCGTGAAGCTCTCCATGTTCGGGCAGGCGCTGGACGGCGGCCACGAACTCGCCCTCAAGAACGTCCGCCCCGTCGTCGAGGCCGCCGCCGAGATCGGCACCACGGTCACGCTCGACGCCGAGGACCACACCACCCTCGACTCGATGTTCGCCATTCACGAGGAGCTGCGGAAGGACTTCCCGCAGACCGGCTGCGTCATCCAGGCCTACCTGTTCCGCACCGAGGCCGACGCGCGCCGGCTCGCCGACGGCGGCTCTCGCGTACGGTTGGTGAAGGGCGCCTACAAGGAGCCCGCCGAGGTCGCGTACCAGCGGCGCCACGAGATCGACAAGGCGTACGTGCGCATCCTGCGCACGCTGATGGAGGGCGAGGGCTACCCGATGATCGGGTCGCACGACCCCCGCCTGATCTCCATCGCCCAGGAGCTGGCCCGCACCGCCGGGCGCAAGCTCGACGAGTACGAGTTCCAGATGCTGTACGGCATCCGCGGCGACGAGCACCTGCGGCTGGCCGCCGAGGGCCACCGCATGCGCGTCTACACCGCCTACGGCACCGACTGGTACGGCTACTTCATGCGCCGTCTGGCGGAGAAGCCGGCCAACCTCCGGTTCTTCGCCCGCTCGATGGTCAGCAAGGGCTGAGCCCGCACCCGCTCGCAAGACCCGCTCAGTAAGGAGTTACGGAACCCATGGACGCTGTGACCCAGGTCCCCACCCCCGTCAACGAGCCGGTGCACGGCTACGCCCCCGGTTCCCCGGAACGCGCCCGCCTGGAGGAGAAGCTCCGGGAGCTCGCCGACAACCCCGTCGACCTGCCCTGCACCATCGGCGGCGTCAAGCGGATGGGCGGCGGTGAGCGCTTCGACGTCGTGCAGCCGCACAACCACAAGTCCCGCCTGGGCACCTACGCCAACGCCACGCAGCAGGACGCCCAGGACGCGATCGACGCCGCCCTGGCCGCCGCCCCCGCGTGGCGCGCGATGTCCTTCGACGACCGCGCGGCGATCATCCTGCGCGCCGCCGAACTGCTCTCCGGACCCTGGCGCGAGACGATCGCCGCCTCCACCATGCTCGGTCAGTCCAAGACGGCCCAGCAGGCCGAGATCGACAGCCCCTGCGAGCTGGTCGACTTCTGGCGCTTCAACGTGCACTACGCCCGCAACATCCTGGCCGAGCAGCCCCCGGCCAACTCCCCGGGCGTGTGGAACCGCATGGACCACCGCCCGCTGGAGGGCTTCGTCTACGCGATCACGCCCTTCAACTTCAGCGCGATCGCGGCCAACCTGCCCACCGCCCCGGCCCTGATGGGCAACGTGGTGGTCTGGAAGCCCTCCCCGACGCAGACCCACGCCGCCGTGCTGCTCATGCGGCTCCTGGAGGAGGCCGGGCTGCCCAAGGGCGTCATCAACCTGGTCACCGGCGACGGGATCGCGGTCTCCGAGGTCGCGCTGGAGCACCGCGACCTCGCGGGCATCCACTTCACCGGCTCGACCAGGACCTTCCAGCACCTGTGGAAGACGGTCGGCAACAACATCGAGAAGTACCGCACCTACCCGCGCCTGGTCGGCGAGACCGGCGGCAAGGACTTCCTCGTCGCCCACCCGAGCGCGGACCGCGCGGTGCTCAAGACCGCGCTGACCCGCGGCGCCTTCGAGTACCAGGGCCAGAAGTGCAGCGCCACCTCGCGCGCCTACATCCCGGCGTCCATCTGGAACGACGGCTTCAAGGAGGAGTTCGCCGCCGAGGTCGACTACCTCACCATGGGGGACGTCACCGACCTGTCGAACTTCGTCGGCGCCGTCATCGACGAGCGGTCCTTCGCCAAGAACAAGGCCGCGATCGACCGCGCCAAGGCCGACGAGACCTGCACGATCGTCGCGGGCGGCTCCTACGACGACTCCGTCGGCTACTTCGTGCGCCCGACGGTCGTCGAGTGCTCCGACCCGGAGAACGAGGTCTTCCGCACCGAGTACTTCGGCCCGTTCCTCGCCGTGTACGTGTACGACGACAGCGCGGCCGACGCGTACGACGCGATGCTGACCCAGATGGAGTCGGTGTCGGACTACGCGCTCACCGGCTCGGTCATCTCGGGCGACCGCGCGGCGGCGGCGTACACGATGGAGAAGCTGCGCTACGCGGCCGGCAACTTCTACATCAACGACAAGTCGACCGGCGCCGTGGTCGGCCAGCAGCCCTTCGGCGGCGGCCGCGCCTCCGGCACCAACGACAAGGCCGGTGCCCCGCAGAACCTGATGCGCTGGACGCTGACCCGCGCCATCAAGGAGACGCTCGTCGCGCCGACCGACTACACGTACCCGCACATGGGCTGACACCCGCGCGCGGACGCCCGGCGGGCCAGGTCGACCGACCTGGCCCGCCGGGCGTTTTCGCAGGTCCAGGCCGTGTGAGCGAGGGCACTGTCTCAGATAGTAGGAAGTCCGAGTAATTGTGGAGACAGACGCGGCGCGCTCCCTTAACTTTGTAGGAGCCGAACGTCCCGCTCGATCGAGCGAATGGCGGCAGTGAGCCCGTGCCCGTGCAGGCAACCCCTGCGGCACCGCGCTTCCCGCCCCTTCCGGCGTCTCTCCGTACCACTCGCTTTCCGCGCTCATTTTGTGCCGAAGGAGTCGATTCCCATGGCCGAGACGACCGTCCGCCGCCGAGTCCGCCACCACTCCCGTACGACTGACTCCGACCGCAAGAACGCCGCGGCCGCCCTCCAGCGCTCCCTCGACCGCCGGGACAACGGCGGCGCCACCGGTCACTGAGGACCGCGCCGACGCGCGGCGTCCGCATGCCGGACGCCGCATGTCATCACGTGGGACGAGAGGTAGGGTGCCGGACATGTCTCGCAGCCTCAGTCTCGCAGTGATTCCCGGTGACGGCATCGGCCAGGAGGTCGTGGCCGAAGGTCTCAAGGTCCTCTCCGCCGTCCTCCCGCAGGATGTGAAGCTGGAGACCAGGGAGTTCGACTTCGGCGCCCGGCGCTACCACGCCACCGGTGAGACCCTCACCGACGCCGACCTCGACGCCCTCAAGGCGCACGACGCCATCCTGCTCGGCGCGATCGGCGACCCCTCGGTGCCGTCCGGCGTCCTGGAGCGCGGCTTCCTGCTCAAGCTCCGCTTCGCCTTCGACCACCACGTCAACCTGCGGCCCAGCAAGCTCCTGCCCGGCGTCGCCACCCCGCTCGCCGGTCAGCCCGAGATCGACTTCGTCGTCGTCCGCGAGGGCACCGAGGGCCCGTACACCGGCAACGGCGGCACCATCCGCAAGGGCACCGGGCACGAGGTCGCCACCGAGGTCTCCGTCAACACGGCCTACGGTGTCGAGCGCGTCGTCCGCGACGCCTTCGCCCGCGCCCAGGCCCGTCCGCGCAAGAAGCTCACGCTGGTCCACAAGAACAACGTCCTGACCTTCGCGGGTCACCTGTGGACCAACGTCTTCGACACGGTGGCCGCGGAGTTCCCCGAGGTCACCACCGACTACATCCACGTCGACGCGGCGACCATCTACCTGGTCACCGACCCGGCGCGGTTCGACGTGATCGTCACCGACAACCTCTTCGGCGACATCATCACCGACCTCGCCGCGGCCGTCTCCGGCGGCATCGGCGTCGCCGCCAGCGGGAACATCAACCCGTCCGGCGACTTCCCCTCGATGTTCGAGCCGGTGCACGGCTCCGCACCCGACATCGCCGGCCGGGGCAAGGCCGACCCCACCGCCACGGTCCTGTCGGTCGCCCTGCTGCTGCGCCACCTCGGCCACGAGGACGAGGCGACCCGGATCGAGGAAGCCGTCTCCGCCGACCTCGGGGAGCGCGGCGGCCTGCCCGCCCGGAGCACCTCCGAGATCGGCGACGCGCTCGCCGTACGAGTAGCCGGCTGACACCCGCCGCGCCACTCGATCGAACCCTTCCGCAGTCGCCGGGTCCCGAAAAACAAGGCACCCGGCGGCTTTCTCCTGCGTCCGCCAGGTGCGACCATCGAACCCTGGGCCGCATTCACCCCGTGTCGTCCGTCGCCGTCCGTGCGCGATAATCGAACGCGAAGCCGCGACATGAGGGAATGCTCGGACGTCCTAGCACCGGCCACCGGCCGTACGGGCGTGACCGCGGCCCGTCACAACCCATACCGGTGAAGGACAGCCACCCATGACGACGCCCACGATCGAGCTCAAGCCCTCCGCCAACCCGCTCTCGGATTCCGAGCGCGCGGCGATTCTGGCCAACCCCGGGTTCGGCCGCCACTTCACCGACCACATGGTGACGATCAAGTGGACCGAGGGCCGGGGCTGGCACGACGGCCAGCTCGTTCCGTACGCCCCGCTCTCCCTCGACCCGGCGACCATGGTCCTGCACTACGCGCAGGAGATCTTCGAAGGGCTGAAGGCCTACCGGCGGCCCGACGGTTCCGTCGCCACCTTCCGCCCGGAGAAGAACGGCGCGCGCTTCCAGGCCTCCTCCCGACGGCTCGGTATGCCGGAGCTTGCGGTGGAGACGTTCATCGAGGCGTGCGACGCGCTGGTGAAGCAGGACGAGAAGTGGGTCCCGGCCCACGGCGGCGAGGAGTCCCTCTACCTGCGCCCCTTCATGATCGCCACCGAGGTGGGTCTGGGCGTCAAGCCGGCCAACGAGTACCTGTTCCTCGTCATCGCCTCCCCGGCCGGCGCCTACTTCCCGGGCGGCGTCAAGCCGGTCTCCATCTGGGTCTCCGAGGACCGCGTCCGGGCCGTCCCAGGCGGCATGGGCGACGCCAAGACCGGCGGCAACTACGCGGCCTCCCTGCTCGCACAGGCCGAGGCCGCCACCAAGGGCTGCGACCAGGTCTGCTACCTCGACGCGATCGAGCGCAAGTGGGTCGAGGAACTGGGCGGCATGAACCTGTACTTCGTGTACGGCGACAGGATCGTCACGCCCTCCCTCACCGGTTCCATCCTGGAGGGGGTCACCCGCGACTCCCTGCTCACCGTCGCCCGCGACCTCGGGTACGAGGCCGAGGAGGGCCGCGTCTCCGTCGAGCAGTGGCAGCGCGACTCGGAGAACGGCACCCTCACCGAGGTCTTCGCCTGCGGTACGGCGGCCGTGATCACACCCGTCGGCACGGTCAAGCGGGCCGGTGCCGAGTGGCAGCAGAGCGGGGGCGAGACGGGCGAGGTGACGCAGCGGCTGCGGGACGCGCTGCTGGACATCCAGCGGGGTACGGCCGAGGACACGCACGGGTGGATGCACCGGCTGGCCTGAGACACCGGGCGCGGGGGCGGGCCCGCCGGAGCTGCCCGCCCCGGCAGGCCCGCCTCCGCCCGTCCGGTCTCGTCCTCAGACGCCGGACGGACTGAGACGGTCGCCTGCGGGCTGCGTAGAGGAGTGGGCCCGGGGCTGCGGCAACAGCAGGTACACCACGCCGCCCACCAGCCCCGACAGCAGGAAGCTGCAGTCCACGCCGCCGGTGAGCGACAGCAGCGGGCCCTCGTACGACGGCAGGGACACCGCCAGTACGCCGACCACCGCGCCCGCCGCCCAGGCGGCCGTCGCGGGGATGTTCCAGCCGGACCGGTACCAGTAGACGCCGCCCCGCGCCCGGCGGTTGAAGACCTGGAGGGCGTCCGCGTCGTAGACCCCGCCGCAGCGGACCGCGCCGATCATCGTGATGACCGCCCACGGCGTGCCGATCGCCGTCAGCAGCAGCACGAAGGACGTCATCGCCGACTGCGCCCGCCACCCGTAGTGCCCGGCGAAGACGCAGGCCGTGGCGACGACGGCGACGGCGCAGGTGGCGCGGGCGCGGGAGGCGCGCGGCAGGATGGCGTCCAGGTCCAGGCCCATCGAGTACAGCATCAGCCCCGCGTTGCCGACCGAGCCGGCCGTGGCGGCGAGCAGCAGCGGGACCAGGTACCAGGTGGGAGCGGCGTCGACGAGCGGCCCCGCGTAGTCCAGGGCGGCGCGGGCGGCGTAGGCCGTGAAGGTACCGAAGAGCTGCGGGACCAGCAGGCCGAGGACCAGCCCGAGCCACGTCGCGTGCAGTACCCGGCGGGAGGCGAAGCGGGCCGGGGAGATGTAGCGGGTGTAGTCGCCGAGCAGCGTGATGAAGGCGATCGGCCCGGACAGTCCGGCGGCCACGGCCGCCAGCAGCCACGTGGGCCAGAACCCGCCCAGCAGATGGCCGCCGGCCTCCGGCAGCGCGGCGGTCGTGAAGTCGGGGGCGTAGGCGATCACGCCCAGCACCAGCAGCGCGGTCATGGCGTAGGCCAGCACCCTGGACATGGCGAGCAGCACCCGGTAGCCGTAGACCGCGCCCGCGACGGTCGCGGCGGCGAGCAGACCGTAGACGAGGGCGTACGCCGCCCCGCCCTGCGGCAGGCCGACGAGCCGCCCGAGCACGCCCATCATCACGTCCCCACCGATCCACACGGTCAGCGCGGTGTAGCCGAGGGCCAGGAGCAGGCCGACCACCGAACCGACCAGCCGTCCGCGGACGCCGAACTGGGCGCCGGAGGAGGTGGACAGGTTGGTACCGGTGCGCAGCGAGATCAGGGCCAGCGGGGCCGTGAACAGCGTGCCGACGACCGTCCCCGCGACCACCGAACTCACCGACGCCCACCAGCCGAGGCCGAAGGACGGCGGCAGCCAGCCGAAGACGATCACGCCCAGACAGAGGTTGGACCCCAGCAGGATCGAGACCAGGTCCCGGGGTCCGCTGGTGCGTTCCTCCTCGGGGATGGTGTCGACTCCGCGCTGTTCTATCGGCATGGCTGGTCTCCTTCGACGGCCGCCCGAGTTTTAGAGCGACGTTCAATGTGACGTGTGGCCCGACCGCTCGTCAACGGTTCCGTTGCACGCAATCCGCCTTTAGAGTGTCGTTCTAATCTTGGGAAGGCAAGGAGGTGCCGCGTCGTGAGACTGACCCCCACGGAACGTGACCGGCTGCTGCTTTTCGGGGCGGCCGGGCTGGCCCGTGCCCGCCGGGCCCGCGGGCTGCGGCTGAACGTGCCGGAGGCGACCGCGCTGATCGCGGACACCGTGTGCGAGGCGGCCCGCGACGGAGCCCGCCTCGCCGAGGCCATCGAGCGCGCCCGGTCCGTACTCGGGCCGGACGACGTACTGCCCGGCGTCGCGGACGTGGTCACCGAGGTGCACGTGGAGGCCGTCTTCGACGACGGCTCCCGCCTCGCGGTCGTCTCCGACCCCGTCGGGGGCGGAGGGCTCGGGGCCGACGCCCCCGGTGTCCTGTTGCCAGGACGCGAGCACGCCGGGCCTCAGGCGGCGCTGCGGCTCCCGGTCACCAACACCGCGACCGTGCCCGTCTCCGTGACCTCGCACTTCCACTTCTTCGAGGCCAATCCGCGCCTGGACTTCGACCGTGGGCGGGCCTACGGCATGCGCCTCGCCGTCCCCGCCGGGTCCTCGGTCCGCTTCGGACCCGGCGAACGCGTCGAAGTGGGGCTCCTGCCGATCGGCGGGGCCCGCGTCGCCATCGGGTTCGCCGGACTCGTCGACGGTCCGCTGGACGCGCCGGGCGCCAAGGAAGAGGCCCTGCGCCGGGCCGCCGCCTGCGGATATCTGGGAGCTGACCGATGAGCACCGACCCGTACGCGTACGCCGCCACCCACGGTCCCCGCGCCGGCGACCGGCTCCGCCTCGGCGACTCCGGGCTGGTCGTCCGCGTCGAGTCCGACGCCCAGCGCCACGGCGACGAGTTCCTCGCCGGTTTCGGCAAGACCGCCCGCGACGGACTGCACCTCAAGGCGGCCGCCGTCCGCGAGACCTGCGACGTCGTGATCAGCAACGTGGTCGTCATCGACGCCGTGCAGGGCGTCCGGAAGGTGTCCATCGGCATCCGCGAGGGGCGTGTTCACGCCATCGGCCGGGCCGGCAACCCCGACACCCTCGACGGTGTCGACGTCGTGGTCGGCACGGGCACCTCCATCGTGTCCGGCGAGGGCCTCATCGCCACCGCCGGAGCCGTGGACACCCACGTCCACCTGCTCTCCCCGCGCGTCATGGAGGCCTCGCTCGCGTCCGGCGTGACGACGATCATCGGCCAGGAGTTCGGCCCCGTCTGGGGCGTCGGCGTCAACTCCCCCTGGGCACTGAGGCACGCGTTCGGCGCCTTCGACGCCTGGCCGGTCAACATCGGGTTCCTGGGCCGGGGCTCCTCCTCCCACGAGGCGCCGCTGGTCGAGGCACTGGCCGAGGGCGGGGCGTCCGGCTTCAAGGTGCACGAGGACATGGGCGCCCACACCCGCGCCCTGGACACCGCACTGCGCGTCGCCGAGGAGCACGACGTCCAGGTCGCCCTGCACAGTGACGGCCTCAACGAGTGCCTCTCCGTCGAGGACACCCTCCGGGTCCTCGAGGGCCGCACCACCCACGCCTTCCACATCGAGGGCTGCGGCGGCGGACACGTCCCCAACGTGCTGAAGATGGCCGGCGTCCCCCACGTCATCGGCTCCTCCACCAACCCCACGCTGCCCTTCGGCCGGGACGCGGTCGCCGAGCACTACGGCATGATCGTCTCCGTCCACGACCTCAAGACCGACCTGCCGGGCGACGCCGCCATGGCCCGCGACCGCATCCGCGCCGGGACCATGGGCGGCGAGGACGTGCTGCACGACCTGGGCGCCATCGGCATCACCTCCTCCGACGCGCAGGGCATGGGCCGGGCCGGCGAGACCGTCCGCCGCACGTTCGCCATGGCCGGGAAGATGAAGGCCCAGTTCGGCACCGACGGGGACGACGACAACGAGCGCGTCCTGCGCTACATGGCCAAGCTGACCATCAACCCGGCCATCGCCCACGGACTGTCCCACGAGGTCGGCTCGATCGAGGCCGGCAAGCTGGCCGACATCGTGCTGTGGCGCCCGGACCACTTCGGTGCCAAGCCGCAGCTCGTCCTCAAGTCGGGCTTCCCCGCGTACGGCGTGGTCGGCGACCCGAACGCGGCCACCGACACCTGCGAACCCCTCGTCCTCGGTCCCCAGTTCGGCGCGCACGGTGCCACGCCGGCCGAGATATCGGTGGCCTTCGTCGCCCAGGCCGCCCTCGACCAGGGCGGCGACACCATGCCGACCCGCCGTCGCCGGGTCGCGGTGCGCGGCACCCGCGGCATCGGTCCGGCCGACCTGCGCCTGAACTCCCGTACCGGCGCCGTCGACGTCGACCAGCGCACCGGCCTGGTCACCCTCGACGGCGACCCGCTGCGCTCCGACCCCGCCGACTCGGTCCCCCTCAACCGCCTCTACTTCCTGTGAAGGTGCCTCCCGCCATGACCCCTGCCGCCGACGGCTTCCGGATGCCCCCCGAATGGGCCCCGCACGAGCGCACCTGGATGGCCTGGCCCGGCCCCAACCCCACCTTCGACGACCCGGAGGACCTGGCCGCCGCGCGCATCGCCTGGGCGTCCGTCGCCCGCGCGGTGCACCGCTTCGAGCCGGTCACCGTGGTGTGCGGGCCGGGCCGCTCCACCGAGGCGCGGGAGCTGCTGGGCGAGGGCATCGACACGGTCGAGCGCGAACTGGACGACGCCTGGATGCGCGACATCGGCCCCACCTTCCTCACCGGGCGGGGCGGACTGGCCGCCGTGGACTGGACCTTCAACGGCTGGGGCGCCCAGGAATGGGCCCGCTGGGAGCACGACGCGAAGATCGGCGCGCACGTCGCCAGCCTCGCGGGCGCCCGGACCTACGCCTCACCGCTGGTCAACGAGGGCGGCGGCATCCACGTCGACGGCGAGGGCACGGTGCTGCTCACCGAGACAGTGCAACTCGGGCCCGAGCGCAATCCCGGGTGGACCAGGCAACGGGTCGAGGCGGAGATCCACGCCCACCTCGGCACCCGCAGGGCGATCTGGCTGCCGCGCGGCCTCACCGGCGACTACCCCCCCAACGGCTTCGGCACCCTCGGCCACGTCGACATCGTCGCCGCCTTCGCCGCGCCGGGCGTCGTCGTCGCCCACCACCAGCCCGACCCGGCCCACCCCGACCACGAGGTCACCGAGGAGGCCATCGGCGTCCTGCGCGCCGCCACCGACGCCCGGGGGCGCCGCCTGGAGGTCGTCGAGGTGCCCGCCCCGACCCGTCTGGAGGCCGACGGCCACTGGGCCGACTACTCCTACGTCAACCACTACCTCTGCAACGGCGGCGTCGTCCTGTGCGCCTTCGGCGACCCCCGCGACGAGATCGCGGCCGGCATCCTCCGCCGCCTCCACCCGGGCCGGACGGTGACCCTGGTGGACGCGCGTACGATCTTCGCGGGTGGCGGGGGCATCCACTGCGTCACGCAGCAGCAGCCGAGGATCTAGGAGCACCAGATGGCCGGTGGTGGGCGCAGGCAGGCCCCGCCGCGCGAGGACGTGCTCGCCGCCGCCATGGAGATGATCGCCGAGCGTGGCCTGGAGAAACTCACCATGGCGGCGCTCGGCCGCGAGGTCGGTATGAGCAGCGGCCATCTCCTGTACTACTTCGGCTCCAAGGACGAACTGCTGCTGCGCACCCTGGAGTGGAGCGAGGGCCGCCTCGGCGTCGAGCGCGGCCGGCTGCTCACCCGGCCCGGCACGGCCCGCGAACGCCTCGACGCCTACATCGGCCTGTACGTCCCCGACGGCCACCGCGACCCGCACTGGACCCTGTGGCTGGAGGTGTGGAACCGCTCACAGAACGCCCCCGGCGAGGCCCGCGACCGGCAGGCCGCCATCGAGGGCGCCTGGCACCGCGACCTGGTCGCACTGCTCGCGGAGGGCATCTCACGCGGCGAGTTCCGCACCGTCGACCCCGACCGCTTCGCGTCCCGGCTGCGGGCCCTCCTCGACGGCTTCGCCATCCACGTGGCGATCGGCCTGCGCGGGACGGACCGGGCCCAGGTACTCGCCCACGCGCGGGAGTTCCTCGCCGAGGGCCTGCTGGCGCGCTCCTGAGCCGCCCCGGTCCGAACGCGCACCGCTCGTATTCTGAGACGGACGGTGAGCAGAAGGGCGGCATGTGCCAGACTGCGTCCGTGCTCTCGTTCGCCACGATTATTGGCAACAGGCGCGCCGGTCCGCAGTGACCACCACGTACGACCAGGTACGGGTGGACACCGTCGTCCTCGACCCGCGCGCAGACCTCTCGCACCCGCGAGAGGTTTTTCGCTTTCCTGGCCCACCCCAAGCCGGGAAGAGAGCGCGAGGGATCATAGAAGGACGGTGGAGCCGGTCATTCCGGTAGACCGAGATCCCATACAGGAGTCTTCAGATCATGACCGCAACCAGCGAACTCGACGATTCGTTCCACGTCTTCGACACCACCCTGCGCGACGGCGCGCAGCGCGAGGGCATCAACCTCACGGTCGCGGACAAGCTGGCCATCGCACGGCACCTGGACGACTTCGGTGTGGGCTTCATCGAGGGCGGCTGGCCCGGCGCGAACCCGCGGGACACCGAGTTCTTCGCCCGGGCCCGGCAGGAGATCGACTTCAAGCACGCCCAGCTGGTCGCCTTCGGCTCCACCCGTCGCGCGGGCGCCACCGCCGCCGAGGACCACCAGGTCGACGCACTTCTGGACTCCGGTGCCCAGGTGATCACCCTGGTCGCCAAGTCGCACGACCGGCACGTCGAACTGGCCCTGCGCACCACGCTGGACGAGAACCTGGCGATGGTCGCCGACACCGTCTCCCACCTCAAGGCGCGGGGCCGCCGCGTCTTCGTCGACTGCGAGCACTTCTTCGACGGCTACCGCGCCAACCCCGAGTACGCGAAGTCCGTCGTGCGCACCGCCTCCCGGGCGGGCGCCGACGTCGTCATCCTGTGCGACACCAACGGCGGCATGCTCCCGGCGCAGATCCAGGCCGTGGTCGCCACGGTGCTGGCCGACACCGGCGCCCGGCTCGGCATCCACGCCCAGGACGACACCGGCTGCGCCGTCGCCAACACCCTCGCCGCGGTCGACGCGGGCGCGACCCACGTCCAGTGCACGGCGAACGGCTACGGCGAGCGCGTGGGCAACGCCAACCTCTTCCCGGTGGTGGCCGCCCTGGAGCTGAAGTACGGCAAGAGGGTGCTGCCCGAGGGCCGGCTGCGCGAGATGACCCGCATCTCGCACGCCGTCGCCGAGGTCGTCAACCTCACCCCCTCCACCCACCAGCCCTACGTCGGCGTCTCCGCCTTCGCCCACAAGGCCGGCCTGCACGCCTCCGCGATCAAGGTCGACCCGGACCTGTACCAGCACATCGACCCCGAACTGGTCGGCAACACCATGCGGATGCTGGTCTCCGACATGGCCGGCCGTGCGTCCATCGAGCTCAAGGGCAAGGAACTCGGCATCGACCTCGGCGGCGACCGCGAGCTGGTCGGCCGGGTCGTGGAGCGGGTCAAGGAGCGCGAGCTGGCGGGCTACACCTACGAGGCCGCGGACGCGAGCTTCGAACTCCTGCTGCGCGCCGAGGCCGAGGGCAGGCCGCTCACGTACTTCGACGTCGAGTCCTGGCGCGCGATCACCGAGGACCGCCCCGACGGAACCCACGCCAACGAGGCCACGGTCAAGCTCTGGGCCAAGGGCGAGCGCATCGTCGCCACCGCCGAGGGCAACGGCCCGGTCAACGCCCTGGACCGCTCCCTGCGCGTCGCCCTGGAGAAGATCTACCCGGAGCTGGCCAAGCTGGAGCTGGTCGACTACAGGGTCCGCATCCTGGAGGGCGTGCACGGCACCCAGTCCACGACCAGGGTCCTCATCTCCACGACGGACGGCACGGGGGAGTGGGCCACCGTCGGCGTCGGGGAGAACGTCATCGCCGCCTCGTGGCAGGCCCTGGAGGACGCGTACGCGTACGGGCTGCTCCGGGCGGGGGTCACGCCCGCCGGGTGAGCCCCACGGCCGCACGGCATTCCCGGACCCTGCTTATGTCTCATTGAGGTGCATTCGGGTACTTTCGAAAGTATGAAGGACCTGCAGGACGCCCGTGTTCGAGTCCTCATACGCCTCCTGGTCGCGCCGGTCGTCGCCGCCCTCGCGGTGCTGATGGCCGGTGCGCCCGGCGCGCAGGCGGCCACCGATGTGTCCGAGATCGGGGCGGCCCTGCGCGAGAGTCCCGTGTACGTGGACCCGGACGCCTCCGGCCTGCTGTCCGAGGCGGACGCGGAGGCGCTCGCCGACAAGATCGAGGACGCGGGCGAACCCGTCTTCGTGACGGTCCTCCCGGCCGGCTACCCGACCGAGGACCTCTTCCGGAACCTGCGCACCGAGACCGGCATCACCGGTCTCTACGGCATCCGCCTCGGCGACCGCTTCGACGCCCGCGCCGACAGCAGTGTGCTGAGCCGCCAGGGCGTCGACAACCTGGTCACCGCCGCCCAGGGCGCGGGCGACCCCAAGGCCCAGCTGAACGACTTCGTCGACGACGCGCTGCGCAGCGTGCGCGGCTCCGCCCCCTCGTCCTGGGACTCCGGCGGCACCTCCGCGCCCACCGGCGCCCTGATCACCGCCGGTGCGGTCGTGGCGGTGGGCGGCGCCGGCGTCTACGCGCTCTCCCGGCGCAACCGGCGGCGCCGCGAGGAGGAGCAGCGGGAGGCGCTGGAACGGCTGCGGGTGGTGGTCGACGAGGACATCACGGCGTTCGGCGAGGAGCTGGACCGCCTGGACTTCCACCCGGCCGAACCGGGTGCCGACGACGCGATGCGGGCGGACTACGAACGCGCCCTCGACGCCTACGAGCAGGCGAAGACGTACATGGCGGACGCCCGCAGACCGGAGGACGTGCGCGCCGTCACCCAGGCGGTGGAGGACGGCCGCTTCTCCCTCGCGCAGCTCGCCGCCCGACGCGAGGGCAGGCCGCTGCCCGAGCGCCGTCCGCCCTGCTTCTTCGACCCGCGCCACGGCCCGTCCGTCGCCGACGCCACCTGGACCCCGCCGGGCGGCGCGACCCGCCAGGTCCCGGTCTGCGCGGCCGACCGGGCCCGGCTGTCCGACGGGCGGGACCCGATGATCCGCGAGGTGGACACCGACCAGGGCCGCCGCCCCTACTGGGACGCGGGTCCGGCCTACGGCCCCTGGGCGGGCGGCTACTTCGGCGGCGGCATCCTGCCCGGTCTGCTGGTCGGCACCATGCTGGGCAGCATGATGGCGGGCCCCGCCTACGGAGCCGGCTACGGCACCGGGTACGGCGACTTCGGCGGCTACGAGGGCGGCGACGTCTCGGGCGGCGACTTCGACCCCGGCGACTTCGGGGGCGGCTTCGGCGGCGGCGACTTCGGCGGTGGCGGCGGGTTCGGCGGTGGAGGGGACTTCGGCGGCGGCTTCTGAGGCGCGCGCCCGGTGTCAGCGCCTGCCCGAGGCGGACGCGGCCGGGCCGCCGCCCGGCGCGGCCGGGCCGCCGCCCGCGGAGGCGACCGGCTGGTCCGACCCGGGCGCAAGGTCCGGGCGGGGCCGTGCGGGCCGTGCGGGCCGTGCCCGGCGCGGGCGGGACGTGCCGTCCCCGCGCCGGACGACGACCACCGCCGCGAGACCGACGGCCAGACCGAGGGCGGTCAGCACACCGAACGGTTCGCCGAACATGAGGGCACCCCACACGGCCGTGACCGGGGCCATGAGGAACATGAGGGTGTTGACCCCGGTGATGCCGGACCGTCGCAGGATCAGCCAGTACAGCCCGTAGCCGCCGAAGGTGGGCAGCACCACCAGCCAGGCGGTCGCCACCCAGAACGAGGAGCCGGCGGGGGGTGTCGCCGCGCCCATCCCCAGGGCCAGGCCGGAGAAGAGCACGGCACTGGTCGCACAGTGGAGCGTCAGAGCCACTCGCGGTGCGACCGGCGCCCGCGTGCGGCCCTCCAGGAACGTGGCCGCCACCAGCGACAGCATGCCGAGGAACGGTACGAGGTACGCCCACCAGGCCACCTCCGCGCCCGCCGCCGCCGCGTCGGCGACCGTCACCGTGGCCACGCCGGACAGCCCGAGCCACAGCCCGAGCCACTGCCTGCGCGAGACGTACTGCCGCAGCAGGGGGCCGGCCAGGGCGCCGGCGAGGAGCGGCTGGACCCCGTCGATCAGGGCGGTGGTGCCGCTGGAGACGCCGAGCTCGATGGCGTAGTAGACGCTGAGCAGGTAGCCGCTCTGCGACAGTGCGCCGATGGCGATCTGCCGCCCGGCGTTCCGGTGCGTCAGGTCCCGCCAGGCTCCCCGGGAGACGGCCGCGACGGCGATCAGGACGACGGCGAGCGGCAGGAACCGCCACATCAGCAGCGTGGGCGTGGCCGCGGACTCCGCACCGAGCTTGGCGCCGATGAATCCGGAGCTCCAGCAGAGTACGAAGGCGGTCGAGAGCAGGGCGTGCATCGCGCCCCCTTGAGTAGGCAGAACGGTTTACTCATTCGAGTGCCCACTATACAGGTCGGTATACTTGTGCGTATGGAGCGAGATGCGGAGTTCGGAGAAGTGGAGTCGGCGCACAAGCCGCACCGGGTCCGGCTGACGCCCGGCGCGCGGCGCGTCCTGGCGGCGGCGGAGCGGCTGTTCTACGAGCGCGGCATCCACGCCGTCGGCGTGGACCTCATCGCCGCGGAGGCCGGGGTGACGAAGAAGACGCTGTACGACCGGTTCGGTTCGAAGGAGCAGATCGTCGTCGAGTACCTGGCGGGCCGGGACGAGCGCTGGCGCGGACTCCTCGCCCGCCGTCTCGAGGCGGCCGCCGGGCAGGGCGCGGCCGGCCGGCTCCTGGCGGTCTTCGAGGCCTCGCGGGAGTGGGCGGGGGAGTACGGGTCGAAGGGGTGCAGCATGATCAACGCGTATGCCGAGATCGACGACCCCGCGCATCCGGCGTACCCGGTCATCGCGGCGCAGAAGGCCTGGATGCTCGACCTGTTCACCCGTCTCGCCCGGGAGATCGACCCGGGCCGGGCGGACCGGCTGGGGCGGACGCTGATGCTGCTCCACGAGGGCGCCCTTGTCACGCACGGCCTGCGGGTCTACCCCGACCCCTTCGGTCAGGCCCTCGACCAGGTGCGGGAGCTGCTGGGAGGCGGGGCGGCGGCCACCCGGGACGTGCCACTAGGGTGAGCCCATGCCGTCACGAAGCGCTCTCCTCGTCATCGACATGCAGAACACCACGGTCGCCATGGCCCACCGGGCGGCCGAGACCGTCACCGCGATCGCCGCTCTGAGCGAGCGGGCCCGGGCCGCCGGGGTGCCGGTGGTGACCGTGCGGCAGCGGGACGAGGGCATGGTGCCCGGGACCGAGGGCTGGCGGGTGGTGCCCGAGCTGACCCCGCGGGAGGGGGAGCCGGTCGTCGACAAGACGACCCCGGACAGCTTTCTGGACACCGGCCTCGACGCGACCCTCGGGGCGCTCGGTGTCACCGAGGTGATCGTGACCGGGTTCGCCACGGAGGTCTGCGTGGACACCACGGCCAGGCAGGCGCTGAGCCGGGGCTACGACCTCGTCGTCGTCGCCGACGGGCACACCACGTCGGCGCGGACCGAGGCGGACGCCGGTGATCTCGTCCCCGCGGACCGTTCGATCGCCCAGTACAACGCGATCTACCGCATGATCGGCTGGCCCGGCCGCCGTATCCGGGTCCGGGCCGCCGCCGACGTGGACTTCGACGCCCCCGAGGAGGGGGCGCGGGGCGTCATGCCTGCTTGATCGCCGAAATGTCGAAGTTCAGCCTGATCTTGTCGGAGACCAGCACGCCGCCCGTCTCCAGGGCCGCGTTCCAGGTGAGCCCCCACTCCGAGCGCTTGATCTCCGCCTTGCCCTCGAAGCCGACGCGCTCGTTGCCGAACGGGTCCTTGGCGGCGCCGCTGAACTCCAGGTCGATGGTGAGCGGCCTGGTGGTGCCGAGGATCGTGAGATCGCCGGTGATGCGGTAGTCCTCGCCGCCCAGGGCCTCCGCCTCGGTGGAGCGGAAGGTCATCGTCGGGAACTCGTCCGTCCTGAAGAAGTCCGAGCTCTTGAGGTGGCCGTCGCGGTCGGCGGACCCGGTGTCGATGCTGTCCATGGTGATGTCGAGGGACGCGGTGGAGCGGGTCGGGTCGGTGCCGTCCAGGTGCAGCGTGCCGCTGAAGTCGAGGAACTTGCCCTTGACGTTGGTGACCATGGCGTGGCGCGCCGTGAAGCCGATCGTCGTGTGGGCGGGGTCGAGGGTGTATTCGCCGGTCAGGGTGGCGAGGTCGGTGGCCGTGGTCATGGCGTCCTCCGGAAAGGGGTCGAGGCGTGATGTTGAATGTTCAACCAGTTCAACGGTCACGACTCTAGACCTATTCCGTACAAGCTTCAACGGTTACGGCCGGCGTGGCGGTGACGCCTGCGGTGCCTGCCGCGTGTGGATGTACAGCTGCCGCCGGTCGCCCACATCGACGGGCTTGGGCAGTGGAAGCTCGTACCGCACGGGCATGCTGTGGTCCGCGAACTGCCGGCGCGGGTTGTAGACCTGGTTGAACTTCCACAGCATCCGGGCGAAGTTCGTCTGCCCGCGCAGCAGGTTGTGGCCGAGGATGCGGGCCGCGCCGAACGCCGTCCGCAGGCCCAGGTGCTTGCGGTTGATCACTGCCTGGGTGCGCACCAGTTCCTCGTAGAACCGGTCCAGCGGCAGCGTGGTCGGCACCACGGCGTGCTGGATGTCGAAGAGGCGGTAGTCGCGGGTGGTGAGGCGGCGCGACTCGGTGTGCCAGATCTCCGTCCCCGGGTACGGCGTCATCACCGTGAAGTGCACGATCTCCGGCACCGACAGCGCGAACTCCCGCACCACCCGGAACTGTTCTTCGTCCCACGCCGGGTCCACGATGAGGTTGATCGCGACCTGGATGCCCATCCGCCGGGCCTCCTCCAGGGCCCGGAAGTTCTCGTCCGGGCTGATCCGCTTGCGGAACAGGTCCAGGCCCTCGGCGTCGATGGCCTCCATGCCCAGGAACATGTAGCGCAGGCCGAGCCCCGCCCACCGCTCGAAGACCTCGGGGTGGCGCAGCAGCACGTCGCTGCGGGTCTCCAGGTAGTACTGCTTGCGGATGCCGCGCCGCTCCACCTCGTCGGCGATGGCGTTGCCGTGCTCGGGCCGGATGAAGGCCACGTCGTCCACGATGAACACGTTGGGCTCGCGGATCCTCGCCAGGTCCTCGGCCGCCGCCTCGGGGGAGGCCTTGCGGTAGCTGCGGCCGTAGAACGTCCAGGCGGAGCAGAACGAGCAGTCCCAGGGGCAGCCCCGGGTGAACTCGATCGAGGCGCACGGGTCCAGCTCGCCGATGAAGTAGCGGCGCCGGTTGCGCATCAGGTCGCGGGCCGGGAGCGGGGAGTCGATGCCGTGCATCATCAGCGGGGCGGGACCGCGTCCGGCGGCGGTGATGATCCCGGGCACGCCGTCCGCCCCGCCGTCGCGCACCGCTTCCAGCAGCGGCCCGATCACCGGTTCCCCCTCGCCCCGGACCACCGCGTCCACCGCCCCGGCCGCCTGCTCCAGCACGTCCTCGGCGACGAAGGAGACGCTGTGCCCGCCGAAGAAGACGTAGCAGCCCGGCACCTCCCGCTTCACCTTCGCCGCCAGGTCGATCGCCTCCGGGATGTTCGCCAGGTAGTTCAGCGAGACGCCGAGCGCCTCGGGCCGGAACGACCGCACCTCGTCGCGCAGGGTCGCCAGGTCCAGCACCTGGAGGTCCACGACCCGCACCTCGTGCCCCGCCTCCCGGGCCGCGCCCGCCACCCGTTCGAGCCCCAGGGGCTCCAGGCGCAGGAAGATCTCGGAGTACATCAGGGCGCTGGGATGCACGAGCAGCAGACGCATGGTCACCTCGTCGCGGATCGGAACGCTCCGGCACGAAGACGAACCGGAGCGGTGGTCGGGCCTCCCCTTCGTAACCCGGCGGAACCGCCCCCGCAGCATCCGTTCCGCCGCCTGGCGGACCCCGGACCGGGGAAAGGCCATGTGCATGACCTCCCTGTGGCCGTACACCCGCCGAACCGGCGCCGGACCCACCCGCCGCGCCGTGCTGCGCGCGCCACCGCGGTCGTGGACAACCGCAGCCTGGGGGAGGGCGGGACCCGGACCTTCGTCCACGGCCGGCACTGGGCCCGTCCGGAGGGCCACGGCGGCCGGATCGTGCCCGAGGGCGAGCGGCGGGCGCTGCGCGAGGACCGCACCGGTGCCTGGTCCGACCTCAACACCACCAGCACGACCGGGCGCCGCACCCGGCGCCGGCAGACCCTCTGGCTGGACCACGGCACCGACCCGGTCGACGCCGGCTATGTCCACGTCCTCATGCCGGGTGCCTCCCGGCGGGCGGTGACGCGCCGCGCCGCCGACCGCCACCGGCTCACCGTCCTCGCCAACGACGACCGGTGCCAGGCGGTCGCCGCCCGCCCGCTCGGACTGACGGCCGCCAACTTCTGGCGGGCCGGCACCGGCCCGCTCACCGCGACGGCCGGGGCGAGTGTGCCGGTCCGGCGCCGGGGCCGTACCGCTACCCTCTCCGTGAGCGAACCGCCGCGCACGGGAGCACCCCTGGAGATCGTCTGGGACCACCCGGTGGGAACGGTCGTGCGGGCCGACGAGACGGTCGGCATCCTCACGACGGGCCGCCGGCTCCGCCTCCGCGTCACCCCGGGGACGGTATGCGCCACCCATGAATGTGAGGTGACTCTCAGCTGACGACTTTGTGCGACCTCTACAAGGCTGAGACCCTCTGAGCAGTCGAAAAGGCTGCATGCGGTGGGGGTTCTGTTCAGTGCTACCAGGAAAACGGGCCGGAGACTGTACGGAGTCGACGGCTCGCAATCCTTGGTTCGCTTCGTAGAGTCGCTACATGACCGTTTTGGATGAGGCGCCGGGTGAGCCGACGGACGCGCGCGGGCGAGTGGCCGAACTGCACGAGATCCGTGCGCAGGCGCTGGCCGGACCGAGCGAGAAGGCGACGGCGGCGCAGCACGCCAAGGGCAAGCTGACGGCACGGGAGCGCATCGAACTGCTCCTGGACGCGGGCTCCTTCCGCGAGGTCGAGCAACTGCGCAGGCACCGGGCGACCGGGTTCGGCCTGGAGGCCAAGAAGCCGTACACCGACGGTGTCATCACCGGCTGGGGCACGGTGGAGGGCCGCACGGTCTTCGTCTACGCCCACGACTTCCGCATCTTCGGCGGCGCGCTGGGCGAGGCCCACGCCACGAAGATCCACAAGATCATGGACATGGCCATCGCGGCCGGTGCCCCGCTGGTCTCCCTGAACGACGGCGCCGGCGCCCGCATCCAGGAGGGCGTCAGCGCCCTCGCCGGGTACGGCGGCATCTTCCAGCGCAACACCAAGGCGTCCGGTGTCATCCCGCAGATCAGCGTGATGCTCGGCCCCTGCGCGGGCGGCGCGGCCTACAGCCCCGCCCTCACCGACTTCGTCTTCATGGTCCGCGACACCTCGCAGATGTTCATCACCGGACCGGACGTGGTCAAGGCCGTCACCGGCGAGGAGATCACGCAGAACGGCCTGGGCGGCGCCGACGTGCACGCCGAGACCAGCGGCGTGTGCCACTTCGCCTACGACGACGAGGAGACCTGCCTCGCCGAGGTGCGCTACCTCCTCTCCCTCCTCCCGCAGAACAACCGGGAGAACCCGCCCCGCCACGAGTCCTCCGACCCGGCCGACCGCCGCTCGGAGGTACTGCTCGACCTCGTCCCGGCGGACGGCAACCGCCCGTACGACATGACCAAGGTCATCGAGGAGATCGTCGACGAGGGCGAGTACCTCGAGGTCCACGAGCGCTGGGCCCGCAACATCATCTGCGCCCTGGCCCGCCTCGACGGGCGGGTCGTCGGCATCGTCGCCAACCAGCCGCAGGCCCTGGCCGGCGTCCTGGACATCGAGGCGTCGGAGAAGGCCGCGCGCTTCGTCCAGATGTGTGACGCCTTCAACATCCCGATCATCACCCTTCTGGACGTACCCGGCTTCCTCCCGGGCGTCGACCAGGAGCACGGCGGCATCATCCGCCACGGCGCCAAGCTGCTCTACGCCTACTGCAACGCGACCGTGCCCAGGATCTCGCTCATCCTGCGCAAGGCGTACGGGGGTGCTTACATCGTCATGGACAGCCAGTCCATCGGCGCCGACCTCACCTACGCCTGGCCGACCAACGAGATCGCCGTCATGGGCGCCGAGGGTGCCGCCAACGTCATCTTCCGCCGTCAGATCGCCGGCGCCGAGGACTCCGAGGCCATGCGGGCCCGCATGGTCAAGGAGTACAAGGCCGAGCTGATGCACCCCTACTACGCGGCCGAGCGCGGCCTGGTCGACGACGTCATCGATCCGGCGGAGACCCGCGAGGTGCTCGTCGGCTCCCTCGCGATGCTCCACACCAAGCACGCCGACCTGCCCTCCCGCAAGCACGGCAACCCGCCGCAGTGATCCGAGGAGCCACCTCCATGTCCACTTCCGACATCCGCGTCGAGAAGGGCCACGCCGAACCCGAGGAAGTCGCCGCCATCACGGCGCTCCTCCTGGCCCGCGCCGCCGCCCGCCCCGCCGAGATCGCCCCGATCCACGGCGGCGGCCGAGTCCGCGCGGGCTGGCGACGCCTGGAGCGCGAGCCCGGGTTCCGGGCCCCGCACAGCTGGCGCTGACCCGACATGCGAGCAGGGCCCCTCCACCAGGAGGGGCCCTGCTCGCATGTCGGGGGCGTGGGGAACCGTGCGCCCCGCCACGACCCACCCGCACCCCGGCGACGAAACAGCCCCCCGCGGCCCGGGGGCCGCAGGGGGCGTCGTGTGACCCGGCGCCGGCGGGGTGCCGCCTGCGCGGTCAGCGCAACCGCGCCATCAGCGCGTGCTCGACGAGTGTGATCAGTGCCGACTTCGCGTCGGCGCGGTGCCGGGCGTCGGTCGTGATGATCGGGGTGTCCGGGCCGATCTGCAGCGCCTCGCGCACCTCGTCCGGGTTGTACGGCTGCTGGCCGTCGAAGCCGTTGAGGGCGATGACGAAGGGCAGGCCGCTGTTCTCGAAGTAGTCGACGGCGGGGAAGCAGTCGGCGAGCCGCCTCGTGTCGACCAGGACGATCGCGCCGATGGCACCGCGCACCAGGTCGTCCCACATGAACCAGAAGCGGTCCTGACCGGGCGTACCGAAGAGGTACAGGATCAGGTCCTGGTCGAGCGTGATGCGTCCGAAGTCCATGGCGACCGTCGTGGTCGTCTTGTCCCCCGTGTGGGTGAGGTCGTCGATGCCCGCCGAAGCGGATGTCATCACGGCCTCGGTGCGCAGCGGGTTGATCTCCGAGACAGCGCCGACGAACGTGGTCTTGCCCACGCCGAAGCCGCCCGCCACCACGATTTTCGCGGAAGTGGTGGAGCGGGAAGGACCGCCGCTAGAGCTTGCGAAGTCCACTGAGCACCCTTTCGAGCAGTGTCACGTCTGGCTGGCCGCCGGCGCTCTCGTCGCCGCCGGGCTGATGGATGGCGACCAGTCCCGCCTCCGCCAAGTCGGCGACGAGGATCCTGGCCACACCGAGAGGGATCGTCAGCAGGGCCGAGACCTCGGCCACCGACTTGATCTCCCGGCAGAGGTTGCAGATCCGCTGATGCTCGGGCAGCTGGCCCTGCATCTGATGCGGCTGCGCGGTGGTGTGCACCAGTGCCTCGATGGCGAGCTGGTAGCGGGGCCTGGTGCGGCCGCCCGTCATGGCGTACGGGCGCACCAGGGGATTGTTCGACGCCCCGGCGGGCGCCGGCTCGGGGGTGCGGCGCTGCGGCTGCACGGGCTGGATGCGCGGAGCATGCGGCTGGTCGTACGGCGCAGGGCCCGGGCCCTGCGGCGCGTACGGCTGCCGGTGACCCGGCACGGAGGGATAGCCGTACCCGTTCGCCGAGCCGTCGCCTTGGCCCTGACCAGGGCCGTACGACCAGTTGCCCGATGACGGACCGCCTGGGGATGTTCCCACTCTTTCCTCCTCCGACTGTGCTGGCACCCATCGCTGTGGAGCCGCGTCCCGAAACTTTACGGCCACGGGACGCCAAAACGCACCGTCTGTCCTTTAGTTGAGAAGGCTCCCTTGGAGCTCCGCCCGCAGATCGGGGGTCAGAACCGTGCCCGCACGGTCCACCAGAAGGGCCATCTCGTACCCAATGAGACCGATGTCCGCCTCGGGGTGTGCGAGAACCGCGAGGGACGAGCCGTCGGAGATGGACATGAGGAAGAGGAATCCCCGCTCCATCTCCACAACCGTCTGGTTCACGCTGCCGCCCTCGAAGATGCGCGAGGCACCGGCGGTCAGCGAGGTCAGACCGGAGGCGACGGCCGCGAGCTGATCGGCTCGGTCGCGAGGGAACCCTTCGGACATCGCCAGAAGGAGTCCGTCGGCGGAGACCACCACCGTGTGGGACACCCCCGGGGTGTTGTCCACGAAGTTGGTGATCAACCAGTTCAGGTTCTGCGCCGCCTGGCTCATCGGGCTCACACTAACGCTCCTGGTTGTAGGTGCTGTCAGGACCACGGTGTTCATTTCCTGGGCCCTGGCCGTTCGTTTCACTGCCCGCGTTGCGGCCTCGCTCGACACCGCGCCGCAGGTTGCTCAGCCTGCCCCGGACGTCCTCCGGAGCGCGGGAGACCTGGGGGCCTCCCTGTGGAGTGGTTTCGGCCGCGCCCTCGACCAGGTTGGCCTTGGGAACCCGCCGCGGCAGTCCCGAGGAGGTCACCCCGCCCGCCTTGGGCTTGCGCAGCGCCGAGGCCTGCTGCCAGCGGTCGTCGTTGGCCGACCGCCAGGTGTCCTCGCCGCTCGCCCCCGGTGCGGCGGCCGGCGTCTCCTGGCCCACGTGCCCCGCGTCGCCCGCGTCGCCCGCATCGCCCGCGGTGGGTCCGCGGCGGGGAAGACCGGCGTCGGTCAGCTCGTGGGCGGCGGAGGAGGCCGGACCCGGAAGGTCGAAGCCTACGCGGTCCGCCTCGTTCACGTCAGCGGCCTGCGCGGATCGCGCCTGAGGGGCACTCGCGGAGTACTGGTCCGGATAACCGTTCTGGTATCCGTCCTGCTGGGGCCAGTCGTCCTGGTGGCGGCGCTGTTCGAAGGCCGAGTAGTTCTCCGGGGCGCCGGAGCCCGCCGGCTGCTGCCCGTGGTGACCCGGCTGCGGGTAGGAGGGGTCCGGATAACCGCCGTTGGACGAGTAGCCCTCGTTCCCCGGCAGGCCGCCGTTCGGCGCGTAGTACTGCCCGTCGTACGACGCCTGCTGCGGCTCCTGGTAGGCCTGCTGCTGTTCGGCGTACCCCTGCTGCTGTTCGGCGTACCCCGGCTGTTGGTCGTACCCGCCGTTCTGCTGCTCCTGGTAACCGTCCGGGGCGGGGTCGTAGCCCTGCTGCTGACCGGTGAACTGGTCCTGGAACCCGGGCGTCCCGCCGCTCTCGGCGCCGCCCTGGTCCGCCGGACCCGGCAGCTCGGGGTGCGACTGGGCCTCCACGGCGGCACGGCGTTCCTCGCGCATCAGCGAGCGGCCGACCGGGTCAAGCTCGCGTATGTCGTCGGGGATCTCGGCGTACCGGCTGTCGTCGAAGCCCAGCTCGGCGGCGGTGCGCATGGGCTGGCCGACCTGACCGACCGGTCCGAGGCCCTCACCCTGGAAGTTCTGCTCCGGGATGATCTGCGAGACGGTGAACTCGTCGCGCGGCTGCTGCTCGCCGCCGCCGCCGTGGGTGATGGCGTCCGGGAGCATGACCAGCGAGGTGGTGCCCGCCTGTTCGCCGGAGGGGCGCAGCTGGACCCGGATGCCGTGCCGGTCGGACAGCCGGCCGACCACGAACAGGCCCATGCGCTGCGAGATCGCGGCGTCCACGGTCGGGGGGTTGGCCAGCTTGTGGTTGATGTCGGCGAAGTCCTCCGCGGTCAGGCCGATGCCCTTGTCGTGGATCTCGACCATCACGCGGCCGTCGGGCAGCCGGGTCGCGGTGACGCGGACCTTGGTCTGCGGGGAGGAGAACGTGGTGGCGTTCTCCAGGAGCTCGGCGAGCAGGTGCACGAGGTCGGTCACGGCACGGCCGTGGATCTCGGCCTCCGGCACGCCGGACAGCTCGATGCGCTCGTACTGCTCCACCTCGGAGGAGGCGGCACGCAGCACGTCGACCAGCGGCACCGGCTGGTCCCAGCGGCGGCCGGGCTCCTCGCCGGCGAGAACCAGCAGGTTCTCGCCGTTGCGGCGCATACGGGTGGCCAGGTGGTCCAGCCGGAAGAGGCTCTCCAGCTGGTCGGGGTCGGCCTCGTTGTTCTCCAGTTCGGTGATCAGGCTCAGCTGGCCCTCGATCAGCGACTGGTTGCGGCGCGACAGGTTGGTGAAGATCGCGTTGATGTTGCCCCGCAGCAGGGCCTGCTCGGCGGCGAGCCGGACGGCCTCGCGGTGCACCTGGTCGAAGGCGCGGGCGACTTCGCCGATCTCGTCGGTCGAGGTGATCGGGATCGGCTGGACCCGGGTGTCGACCCGGCCGGGGTCGGTGCGGGAGAGCTGGTCGACCAGCATCGGCAGGCGCTGCTCGGCGATGCCGAAGGCGGCGTTGCGCAGCTGGCGCATCGAGCGGCTCATCTGGCGGGCCACCATGCCGGCCAGGACGAAGGCGGCGAGCAGCGCGATCACGACCGCGGCACCCGTGATGTAGGCGTCGCGCTCGGCGTCGTCGGCGATCGTGGACGCCTCGGACACCGCCCGGTCGGCCAGGTCCGACTCGATCGTCTGGTACGTGTCGAACTTGAGGGTGTTGACCGCCCACCAGTTCTCCGGCGTGATGCCCTGCTGGGCCAGCTCCGCACGCGCGCTGGTGTCCGTGGAGTCGAGTCCGGCCAGCTCCGAGATCATCGTGGTCGGGTTGGACGGCGGCGGCACGTAGTCCGGGTCCGCGGCCTTGGCCTCCTTGGCCATGGCCGCGCCGTCCTCCTTGACCTTCGCCAGGGCGTCGTCGAGCTTCCGCGCGTCCGCCTCGGTGCCGCCGCCGATGTACTCCTCGATCGCGATGCGCTCCAGATAGGCGTACGAGGAGAGCGCGACGCGCTGGCTGGCGAGGTGGCTGGGCTCAGGACCCGGCTTGACCAGCATGTGCATGCCGATGGAGCGCTCCAGGGAGAGCGCCGCCTTGGTCAGCGAGATCGCGTAGACGGTACGGCCGTAGGAGGTGATGTTGCCGGTGCCCAGACCGAGCTCGTTGGCGAACTCCATCAGGGGGTGGGCGATGCCGGTGTAGCCCTCCTCGGTCTCCACGCCCTTGAGCTTGGAGGTGTAGGCCGCCGCCCGCAGCGTCTGGAGCTTGGGCTCCTGCTCGCGGAACACCTTCAGCCGGCGCTCGAGCCCTGGCTTGGAGGGCATGCCCTGGGCCGCCGCGTCGAAGGCGTCGGCCGCCTCGTCGGTGGTCCGGCGGGCCTTGGTGACGGTGGCGTCCTTCTCGCCCTTGCCCTGCAGCAGCGGGGCCGCGGTGAGGTCGCGCTCGTTGTAGAGGGCGCCCGCGTAGCCGAGGGAGGCCCGCACCAGACGGGCGGTGCTCTCGGCGTCCTCGGCGTCCTGCCAGGTGTCGATCGAGCTCTTCACCTGGAAGCCGCCCATGACCAGGCCGACCAGCACGGGAATGAGCAGGATCGCGTTCAGCCGGGTGGTCACCCGCCAGTTGCGCGGTGAGAAACGGCCACCGCTCGGCGCGGGCGGCTCGGCCTTGGGTTCCGCAGCGGGCGCGGGGGCGGGCGCCGCTGTGCGCGGCGGCGGGGTGAAGTTGCCCCGGGCCGATGGCTCGGGACTGTTCTTGCTTCGCCTCACTCGACCAACAACCTCTCGGCGGTCGGCACCTGTGTCGTGCCGCTGTGTTTCAGAACCAAGTACGTCATCGAGTACGCGCTACTGCTGAGTACGTCTTTGACCATTGGGCAGTTCTGGCATTCCAGCACGGCGACCAGCGCTCTTCCAAACAGTGGAACGCGGGGGTTACATGTGATGTAAGCCCCGCGTAAAACGGTCATAAAGAGCGAGGCCCGTCAAAAGACGGGGCGTTCGTGCGCGCAGCGAGACCGGTTGACCGCGACGCGTGTCGATACCACCCGATTCCTCTGCCGAAACGTTATGAACAGCGGAGCCGACCGTGTCAAAGGACACAGCCGGCTCCGTCCCGTCTACGACAAGTGCCGTAGTACCTCGCCGACTTGGTTGCGACCGCCGGTGGACCTACCGAAGGCGGGCCATCAGCGCGTGCTCGACCAGGGTGATCAGCGCCGACTTCGCGTCGGCGCGGTGCCGGGCGTCGGTCGTGATGATCGGGGTGTCCGGGCCGATCTGCAGCGCCTCGCGCACCTCGTCCGGGTTGTACGGCTGCTGGCCGTCGAAGCCGTTGAGCGCCACGACGAACGGCAGACCGCTGTTCTCGAAGTAGTCGACGGCCGGGAAGCAGTCGGCCAGCCGGCGGGTGTCGCACAGCACGACCGCGCCGATGGCACCGCGCACCAGGTCGTCCCACATGAACCAGAACCGGTCCTGGCCCGGCGTACCGAAGAGGTACAGGATCAGGTCCTGGTCGAGCGTGATGCGTCCGAAGTCCATGGCGACCGTCGTGGTCGTCTTGCCACCCGCGTGGGTGAGGTCGTCGATCCCGGCGCTGGCCGAGGTCATCACGGCCTCGGTGCGCAGGGGGTTGATCTCGGAGACGGCGCCCACGAACGTGGTCTTGCCGACGCCGAAGCCGCCGGCCACCACGATCTTCGCGGAGGTGGTCGCCCGCCCTCCGTCAGAGCTTTCGAAGTCCACTGAGCACCCTTTCGAGCAGTGTCACGTCAGGCGCACCGCCGTTGTTCTCATCTCCGCCAGGCTGGTGAATGGCGACGAGCCCTGCCTCCGCGAGGTCCGCGACCAGGATCCGCGCCACGCCGAGCGGCATCGCGAGCAGGGCCGACACCTCGGCCACCGATTTCACCTCGCGGCACAGATGGCAGATGCGCTGGTGCTCGGGGAGGAGCCCCATGAGCGCTGCCGGGTCGGCCGTCGTACTGATCAGCGCCTCGATGGCGAGCTGATAGCGCGGCCTGGTCCGGCCACCGGTCATCGCGTACGGGCGTACCAGCGGCTGGTCGCCCTCGTCCTCGTACGGCTCCGCGTACGGATCATGAGAGGCGGTGGGCGGGGTCATGAATCCTCCGGGCGGGACAGCAAGTCGGTCAGTCAAGCCGTCTGACGAGGCCGGTGGGGGGATTGTGGCGGCCGGACGGTGATTTGGTAACACGGGTGGTGCCGGGGCCGATCAGTGGAGCAGACTGCCTTGTAGTTCGGCGCGCAGGTCGGGTGTGAGGACCGCACCCGCGCGGTCGACCAGGAGCGCCATCTCGTAGCCGACGAGGCCGATGTCGCAGTCCGGGTGCGCGAGGACGGCCAGGGACGAGCCGTCCGAGACGGACATGAGGAAGAGGAACCCTCGCTCCATCTCCACGACCGTCTGCGCCACCTCGCCGCCCTCGAAGATCCGGGACGCCCCGGCGGTCAGCGAGGTCAGCCCCGAGGCGACGGCCGCGAGCTGGTCGGCGCGGTCGCGAGGGAACCCTTCGGACATCGCCAGAAGGAGTCCGTCGGCGGACACGACGACGGTGTGGGACACCCCTGGGGTGTTGTCCACGAAATTCGTGATCAACCAGTTGAGGTTCTGTGCCGCCTGGCTCATCGGGCTCAACTAACGCTCCTGCTGGTGAGTGGGCCGCGGATAGCTGCCGGTCTGGTTGGTACCGGTACCGGTACCGGCCTGACGGCCCTGTGCGATTCCCCGACGGAGATTGGTCAGCCGGCCGCGCACGTCGTCGGGCGCACGCGAAACCTGCGGACCGTTCTGGTGCGACTGCTGCTGAGCCGTCCCCGGGACCAGGTTGGCCCGGGGTACCCGGCGCGGAAGGCCGGAGGTGGTGACCCCGCCCGCGGCCGGTTGCCGGACGCGCTCCGCCTGCCGGACGAGATCGTCGTTCGGTGAGCTGCGCCAGGCGGAGGTGGCGGGCCGCTGGGGGGCCGCCGGGGTCTGGGGCTGGGGTGCCTGCGGCTCCGGGGCCGCGGCCGGCGCGCTCTGCTGCGCCCTCGCCTCGCGGTCGCCGTGGAACCAGTTGGTCTCCAGCGTGTCGTACAGCGGCGTACGTCCGTCGCCGGGGCCGGAAGCCGGGGGCAGTGCCCAGCCGTCTCCGGGCCGCTGCGGGAGAGACCCGTCGGCACTGTGGCCCGCGGGTCCCTGCGGCGGCGCCGGACGCTGCGGGGCGGGACGCTGCGGGGCGGGACGCTGCGGGGCCGGCGGGCGCGGGGCACCGAAGTCGTTCCCGCCCTGGTGGCCGTTGCCCTGCGGACGCTCGTACTGGCCTGTGGCAGCCGGGTTCTGACGGCCCGGCAGGTTGTGCTGCCCGGTCGGGCCGCTGTCGTAGCCCTGGGCGTCGGCGAACCCGTCGGCCGGGGCAGGGTCGTTCGGCGCCGCCTGCACGGGCTGACCGCCGAAGACGTCCGAGCGGACGAAGGGCCCGCCGCCCTGCTGCGGGGCGGCCGGCTCGGAGCCCGCGTACTGGTCGTTCTGCGCGGCGTCCGGTCCACCCTGGCCCCGGTCGTACTGGTTCTGGCCGTACTGCCCCTGCCCGTACTGGTTCTGGTCGAACTGGCCCTGCCCGTACTGGCTCTGGTCGTACTGGTTCTGGTCGTACTGGTTCTGGTCGGGCCGGGCGAACTGGCCCGTGTCCTGTGGTTCGTCCCGACGAGGCGCCGGGGCGTCGAAGTCGGGGCGGGCGAACTCGGCCGTGGCGGCGGGGGACTGGGGCTCGCCGAACCGGGGCACGGCCGGCATCTCCGCCGTGGAACCCGGACCCTGCCGGTCGTCGAGGCGCGGCGTCCGGTCGGCGCGGGAGCCGTCCGGCTCGTCGTGGCCGCGCGGGGCGTCCAGCGAGGCACGCGGCGCGGGCGGCTGCGCGTTCTCGTCGCTCCAGCTGGGCATCCGCGGCTGCGGATTGCCGCCGGGCAGCTCGGCCCGCGGGCCGCCGCGCGGCGGCAGCTGCGGACGGCGGCCCTGCTCGGTGTCGCCGCTGTTCCCCCGCTTGCCGCGCTGCGGGGGCGCTGCGGGGGCGCGCGTACCGCCGAACATGTCCTGGCCCCGCCCCTGCGAGGCGTTGCCCTGCGGCGCGTTGCCCTGCGGCGCGTTCATGCCCGCGGCCTGCAGGCCCTGCGGAGTACCGGACGCCTGACCGGCACCGGCACCGGCACCCGCGCCGGCCGGAGCCGGACGGTTCTGCCGGCCCGGACCCGCCGGGGACTGGGGCCCGCGCGGGCCACCCGGCGCACCCGGGTTACCGCCCGCGTCGCGCCCGGGCAGTGCGGCCCGCGGTCCCTGGCCGGCACTGAGCCGGCCACCCGGCGCACCGGCGCCGAGAGCGCCGCCACCGCCGCCGAAGGCCCCGTTGCCCGCGAGGGCACCGCCGCCCTGGCCGCCACGGCGGGCCGCGGCGACACCGGCGGCCGCCTGCGCGGCGGCCGGACCGCCGCCGGAGGCCGACTGGCCCGGCTTGGGCTGCGGCTTGCGGCCGCCCTGGGCGACGTCGACGGGCAGCATGACCAGCGCGGTCGTGCCCCCGGAGTCGGACGGACGCAGCTGGATGCGGATGCCGTGGCGCTGCGAGAGGCGGCCGACCACGAACAGACCCATGCGGCGGGAGACGGAGACGTCCACGGTGGGCGGTGAGGCGAGCCGCTCGTTGATCGCGGCCAGGTCCTCCGGCGAGAGGCCGATGCCCGTGTCGTGGATCTCGATCAGTACCCGGCCGTCGGGCAGCGCGTGACCGGTGACCTTGACCTTGGTCTGCGGCGAGGAGAACGAGGTCGCGTTCTCCAGCAGCTCGGCGAGCAGGTGCACGAGGTCGTTGACCACACGGCCGGCGACCTCGGTGGTCGGCACCGAGGCCAGCTCGATGCGCTCGTACTGCTCCACCTCGGAGGCGGCGGCACGGAGCACGTCGACCAGCGGTACCGGACGCGTCCAGCGGCGGCCGGGCTCCTCACCGGCGAGGACGAGGAGATTCTCACCGTTGCGGCGCATGCGCGTGGCGAGGTGGTCGAGCTTGAACAGCGAGGACAGCTGGTCCGGGTCGGCCTCGCGGGACTCCAGTTCGGAGATCAGCGACAGCTGGCGCTGGATCAGACCCTGGGAGCGGCGCGAGAGGTTGGTGAACATCGCGTTGACGTTGCCCCGCAGCAGGGCCTGCTCGGCGGCGAGCCGGACCGCCTCGCGGTGCACGTGGTCGAAGGCCGCGGCCACCTTGCCGATCTCGTCCCGGGAGTGCACACCGACCGACTCCACCGAGGTGTCGACGTCCTGCGGGTCGGTCTCGGAGAGCTGCTTGACCAGCTCCGGCAGACGGTCCTGGGCGACCTTGGTCGCGGTGTCCTCCAGGCGGCGCAGCGAGCGGATCATGGACCGGGCCACGACGAAGGCGCCGACCAGGGAGACGCCGAGCACGAGCAGGATCAGGACACCCGAGATGATGGCCTCTTGCTGGGACTCGTTGCGCAGCTCGCGGGCCTGCTGCTCCATGTCCTCCAGCAGCTTCAGCTCGATGTTCTTCATCTGCTGGATCTTGGTGGAGCTGTCGTCCAGCCAGTCCTGGTAGGACCGGGACTTCAGGTCCCCCAGACCGTTGACCCCGCTGAGGGCGCGGCCGGCGTACTGGTCGGACGCCTCGATCACCGGGTTGCCCTCGGAGATCGGCTTGAGCAGGTCCTCCGCGCCGTCGCCGTAGATGCTGGTGAAGCTGCGGATCTCGGACGTCTGGCTCTGCAGCGCGGACTGGGCGTACAGCCGGTCGTTCTCGGCGAGATCGCCCTTGGTGGTGTTGTTCGCGGGCAGTGCCGCGGCGAGGACCGCACGCTGGATGGACGCGTACTCCTTGGCCGAGGAGAAGGCCGACAGGGCGCGCGTGCGCTGGATCATGTCGGAGTTGCTGGTCGCCTCCGCCATGTCCTGCGAGAGGTCGAGCAGGTGGGTGATCAGGCGGTGGTAGGCCTCGACCGTCTGGGTCGAGTTGTCCTTCGCCTGGTACGCCGTGCTGCGGATCTTGGTCAGGTCGTTCAGGTCGCTCGCGAGGCCGACGAGGCTGTCCCGGACGCCGACGAGCTGGCCGTCCTTGCTCGCCGTGTCGATCTGCTCGGACTTGTCGAGGAAGTTCTTCAGGGCCCGGTCGGTCTGCTCGCGGTCACCCTTGACGGCGATCGCGCTGGACTTCGAACCGTGGGCCAGGGGGCCGGCGGACTGGTCGCGCTCCTCCTGGAGCGCGTGAGCCAGTTCAGTGGCCTGCTTGGTCATCTCGGTCAGCAGCTTCATGTTGTCGAGCTGCTGGATGTCGTCGACCGACTGGTTGATGCGCAAGGCACCCAGCGAGGTCGCCGCGACCACCGGGAGCGCGAGCAGTGACACCAGACGGGTGGAGATCCGCCAGTTGCGCAGCGCTATGCGCGGGCCGGGGCCGGTCGAGCCCTTCGTCGGCTTCGCGGGCGGCTGCTGGCCGGCAGCGGACGGGCCCGTCGCCCGACCGGCGCGCTCCTTGCCGTCGCCGGACTGGGTCTGGCCCGGGTTCTGGGCGTGCTGGGGCGAGGAGCTGACGGCCTTGGGGCCAGTCCCGCCGTGCGGCTCCGGCTCCGCCGAAGCGCTGCCATCCCTCTTGAAACGTCCCTGCACTAGCGTCGCAACCTCTGGACCAGGCGCCCCTCCGCGTGAACGGCGGGACACGGTGTCGGCGTCATGGGGGCGCCCTGAATACGCCCCTGTGTTGGTCGTGAGTGACCGGCGCTGGTTCCCCCTTCTCACCGCCGCTCGGCGGCGGTGTGCGCCCCCTGTGCGCCGGCTCGGTCCTGCGGCGGTCCGTGCGATTCCAGCACAGTGCAGGATCTCCAACAAGGCCCGTGGGGCGGGCCGTGAGATAGGTGACACCACGTGAGGGGCGAGTCACCAGACGTAGAAGATGATCACCCGCAAACCGGACGTATGTGCGCGAGTCGCCGAGGTGGGGTGGGTGTCCCAGTCGACATGATCAGCAGCGGAATGGTGGGTTCAGGTGTGTTATGTCGCTTTGGTCGGGGTGGAGATGGCGTCGCAATTGACCGGTTTGACCCTTGCTAAGTGAGCAAACTCACACTCAGATCACGAGCTGCCCCCGGGTTGCCGGGGAATCGCATGTTTAGCCTGACGCTTTACAGAGAAGGCAAAACCGACAACACGCGCCCTCTCAGGGGCTTTCGCCGCCCTCGGGCGCCCGGACACGACAGGGCCTCGTAGAACCGTGAAGACGACGATGATGTTCCACAAGATCGCCAACCCGCGACGCACGACGCTGGCACACCTCGAGGACGCCGACGACCTGCGGACGCCGGAGCAGCCGGAGCACCCCGTCGAGCTCCCCGCCCAGACCGCCAATCCCCGGCGCACGGTCCTCATGGAGATCCCGGTCGCGGCCTCCGCCGCGGAGTAGTACGCCGCCCGGCCGCGATCCGTTCAGGGCGGCCGTACGCGGACACGGGCGCCCGCGCCCACGGACCGCCGCCCCCCGGGGTCACGGCACGTCATGCGCGAGGCGCCCGCCCTTTGCCGCGTTAGCCTGGAGCGTCAGACTCCAGCCAGCTCAGTCAAGGGGCCAAGCAACCCGTGCGCATCGCCAGGTTCTCCATCGACGGGAACGTCGCCTTCGGCGCGGTCGAGGGCGACCAGCCGGACCAGCTCGTCCTCGACATCATCAAGGGCATCCCGTTCGCGGACTTCGAGCTCTCCGGCACCAAGGTGCCCCTGAGCAAGGTGCGGCTCCTGCCGCCGGTACTGCCCAACAAGGTCGTCGCCTTCGGCCGCAACTACGCCGAGCACGCCCGCGAACTCGGCAACGAGGTGCCCGACGCCCCGTTCGCCTTCTTCAAGCCGTCCACCTCGGTGATCGGCCCCGGGGACGTCATCCAGTACCCCTCCTTCTCCGAGGAACTGCACCACGAGGCCGAACTCGCCGTCGTCATCGGCCGCATGTGCCGCGAGGTGCCGCGCGAACGCGTGAAGGACGTGATCCTCGGCTACACCTGCGCCAACGACATCACCGCGCGCGACGTGCAGCGCCGCGAGAAGCAGTGGGCCAGGGCGAAGGGCTTCGACTCCTCCTGCCCGCTGGGCCCCTGGGTGGAGACCGACCTCGACCCGAGCGACCTGACCATCCAGCTCACGGTCAACGGCGGCCAGCGGCAGCTCGGCCGCACCAGCGAGATGATCCACTCCATCGAGGATCTGATCGTCAACATCTCCGAGGCGATGACGCTGCTCCCCGGCGACGTGCTTCTCACCGGCACCCCGGCGGGCGTCGGCCCCCTCAACGTCGGCGACGAGGTCGCCGTCACCATCGAAGGCATCGGCACTCTCACCAACAAGGTTGTCAAGCGTGGCTAGCGCACCCGGCTCCCCCGTACGCGTCCGATTCTGTCCGTCCCCCACCGGCAACCCCCACGTGGGCCTGGTCCGCACCGCCCTGTTCAACTGGGCGTTCGCCCGGCACCACCAGGGCACGCTGGTCTTCCGCATCGAGGACACCGACGCGGCCCGCGACTCCGAGGAGTCGTACGACCAGCTGCTCGACTCGATGCGCTGGCTGGGCTTCGACTGGGACGAGGGCCCCGAGGCCGGCGGCCCGCACGCGCCGTACCGCCAGTCGCAGCGCATGGACATCTACCGAGACGTCGCTCAGAAGCTCCTCGACGCCGGCCACGCCTACCACTGCTACTGCTCCCAGGAGGAGCTGGACACCCGCCGCGAGGCCGCCCGCGCCGCCGGCAGGCCCTCCGGCTACGACGGCCACTGCCGTGAGCTGAGCGACGACCGGGTCGAGGAGTACAAGGCGCGGGGCCGCGAGCCCATCGTCCGCTTCCGGATGCCCGACGAGGCGATCACTTTCACGGACCTGGTCCGCGGCGAGATCACCTACCTCCCCGAGAACGTCCCGGACTACGGCATCGTCCGCGCCAACGGCGCCCCCCTCTACACGCTCGTCAACCCGGTCGACGACGCCCTGATGGAGATCACCCACGTCCTGCGCGGCGAGGACCTGCTCTCCTCCACCCCGCGCCAGATCGCCCTGTACAGGGCGCTGACCGAGCTCGGCGTCGCCAAGGAGATCCCCGCCTTCGGCCACCTGCCGTACGTCATGGGCGAGGGCAACAAGAAGCTGTCCAAGCGCGACCCGCAGTCGAGCCTCAACCTCTACCGCGAGCGCGGCTTCCTCCCCGAGGGCCTGCTCAACTACCTCTCCCTGCTCGGCTGGTCCCTCTCCGCCGACCAGGACGTCTTCACCATCGAGGAGATGGTCGCCGCCTTCGACATCTCCGCCGTCAACCCCAACCCGGCGCGCTTCGACCTCAAGAAGTGCGAGGCGATCAACGCCGACCACATCCGCCTGCTCGAGGTCAAGGACTTCACCGAGCGCTGCCGCCCGTGGCTGAAGGCCCCCGCCGCCCCCTGGGCCCCGGAGGACTTCGACGAGGCCAAGTGGCAGGCGATCGCGCCGCACGCGCAGACCCGCCTGAAGGTCCTCTCCGAGATCACGGACAACGTCGACTTCCTTTTCCTGCCCGAGCCGGTCCTCGACGAGGCGAGCTGGACGAAGGCGATGAAGGAGGGCTCGGACGCCCTGCTGAGCACGGCGCGCGAGAAGCTGGACGCCGCCGACTGGACGTCCCCCGAGTCCCTCAAGGAGGCCGTCCTGGCCGCCGGCGAGGCCCACGGCCTCAAGCTCGGCAAGGCCCAGGCCCCCGTCCGCGTCGCCGTCACCGGCCGTACGGTCGGCCTGCCCCTCTTCGAGTCCCTGGAGGTCCTGGGCAAGGAGAAGGCACTGGCCCGGATCGACGCGGCGCTGGCGAGGCTCGCGGCCTGACCGCGCGTACCCCGCGCCCGAGGGGCGGCTCCCGGACTTGCGCGGACTTTTGGGGCCGTCCCTCGGGCGTACGCCGGACACGCCGGGCCCGGCGGCGTTACGGTCGGATCATGAGCATTCGCGCCGTGGTCTGGGACGTCGACGACACGCTCTTCGACTACACCACCGCCGACCGCGAGGGCATGCGGGCCCATCTGATCGCCGAAGGACTGCTCGCCGGGTACGGGTCGGCCGACGAGGCCCTTGTGCGCTGGCGGGAGATCACCGACCAGCAGTGGGGCCGCTTCGCGGCGGGCGAGGTGGACTTCGTCACACAGCGTCGCGACCGCACCCGGGTCTTCCTCGGCCGGCCGGAGCTGACGGACGCCGAGGCTGACGACTGGTTCCAGCGGTACGTCACGCACTACGAGGCCGCCTGGTCCCTCTTCCCGGACGTCCTGCCGGTCCTGGACGCCCTCGCGGTAAGCCACCGGCACGCCGTGCTCTCCAACTCGAGCCTCACCGTCCAGGACCGCAAGCTGCGCGTCCTCGGCGTGCACGACCGCTTCGAGTCCATCCTGTGCGCCGCCGAGCTGGGCGTCTCCAAACCCGAGGCCGGAGCCTTCCTCGCCGCCTGCGACGCCCTCGCCCTCACCCCGTCCGAGGTCGCCTACGTCGGTGACCACCCGGAGATCGACGGACGCGGCGCCGCCGACGCCGGACTGCTCTCCGTGTGGATCGACCGCGGCGGTGTGTACGCGACCGTCGACCCGCCGGCCGGACCGAGCCGCATCGCCTCGCTCTCCGAACTTCCCGCGCTCCTCGGCGCCGATACCCGTTTTGGAGCCCCGTCCACCTTCGGGTAATGTTCTTCCTGCGCCGCCGGGGAGCGGGCCGAGAGGCCGGGAACCGGAAGCGCAACGCTAGAACAAGAACCCCGCCGGGGCTTGCGTTCCAGTGGCCTATGGTGTAATTGGCAGCACGACTGATTCTGGTTCAGTTAGTCTAGGTTCGAGTCCTGGTAGGCCAGCTCGCAGAGCTTATCTGCGCCGCGGAGCACATCCGCAAAGCCCCCGTTGTGTAGCGGCCTAGCACGCCGCCCTCTCAAGGCGGTAGCGCCGGTTCGAATCCGGTCGGGGGTACAGATCCTTCCCGCGAGGGCAGCTCGGGTAGCTCCCACTGTTCTCGATGCAGGATCGCTAGGGCCCCCGTTGTGTAGCGGCCTAGCACGCCGCCCTCTCAAGGCGGTAGCGCCGGTTCGAATCCGGTCGGGGGTACGAACTGGTCTAAACCACATTGGTCTATGGTGTAATTGGCAGCACGACTGATTCTGGTTCAGTTAGTCTAGGTTCGAGTCCTGGTAGACCAGCTCGGATCTGCGGCGCTGTAGCGTTGAACGCTCGCAAGATCCACGCCCCCGTTGTGTAGCGGCCTAGCACGCCGCCCTCTCAAGGCGGTAGCGCCGGTTCGAATCCGGTCGGGGGTACATGAGTCCCGAAGGGGGCTCCCGCTGAGGCGGGAGCCCCCTTCGGCGTTCACCCGGCGCCGTACCGCCGCGCCGACTCCTCCTCCTGGGCCGGCCGGTGCGGGGCCCGCGGCACCGGCTGGAAGAGCACCGCCGCCGCGACCGCCGTTTCGGCCTTCTCCCTCCGCCTCCGGGGCACGGGCCTCCGTGAAGTCCGGGTCCCGCCGGGCCACCTCCGGCGTCAACTCGCCCTGGGCCCCCGCCAGTTCCGTCGTACGGTAGTCCGGGCGGCGCGGCGCGGTCACCGCCGCCACCAGGGAGCGGTGCACGGGGCCCGGTTCGCGCATGGGCCGGAGAGACGGGTGGGCGCCGGGGAGGGGTGCCGGACGGCGACTGGGACCGAAACAGGGCCCGCCGCGGCGTTGAGGCGGACCCGATACCGGTCGGAGGCGTCCCGGGGTGATCAGCCGGTGCGGCGCAGCGCCTCGGAGAGGCGGCCGGCGGCGTCGATGATCGCCTGCGCGTGCATGCGGCCGGGGTGGCGGCTGAGGCGCTCGATGGGGCCGGAGACGGACACGGCGGCCACCACGCGGTTGGAGGGGCCGCGCACCGGCGCGGAGACGGACGCGACGCCGGGCTCCCGCTCGCCGATGGACTGGGCCCAGCCGCGGCGGCGTACGCCGGACAGGGCGGTCGCCGTGAAACGGGCCCCCTGCAGGCCGCGGTGGAGGCGCTCGGGCTCCTCCCAGGCCATCAGGATCTGCGCCGAGGACCCGGCCTTCATGGTGAGCGTGGAGCCGACCGGGACCGTGTCCCTCAGGCCCGACAGACGCTCCGCCGCGGCCACGCAGATGCGCATGTCGCCCTGGCGGCGGTAGAGCTGGGCGCTCTCGCCCGTGATGTCGCGAAGGTGGGTGAGCACCGGGCCCGCCGTGGCGAGCAGGCGGTCCTCGCCGGCCGCCGCCGCAAGTTCGGCCAGGCGCGGGCCGAGGATGAAACGGCCCTGCATGTCGCGCGCCACCATGCGGTGGTGCTCCAGCGCCACGGCCAGGCGGTGGGCCGTGGGTCGTGCCAGTCCGGTCGCACCGACCAACCCCGCGAGGGTGGCCGGGCCGGACTCCAGAGCGCTCAGGACGAGTGCCGCCTTGTCCAGAACGCCGACGCCGCTACTGTTGTCCATGAAACGATACTCCCGTCTCACTCTGTGAAACGCAAGTTCAATTTTTCGTGGAACGCGCCACTCTGGATGGCACGAAGTCACAACGGCCCGTGACGAAAGGGCCTGGTGGCGGTCGCCCGGGAACACAGGGGTGCGGGCACCGTTTCCCAAGATCTCTAGTTGGGTCGGCGCTTCGACGCCGGCCGGAGGGAAAGCGATGGGTAGGACACTCGCGGAGAAGGTCTGGGACGACCACGTCGTCCGGCGCGCCGAGGGCGAGCCCGACCTCCTCTTCATCGATCTGCACCTGCTGCACGAGGTGACCAGCCCGCAGGCCTTCGACGGCCTCCGCAAGAGCGGCCGCCCGGTGCGCCGGCTAGACCTGACCATCGCCACCGAGGACCACAACACCCCGACGCTCGACATCGACAAGCCCATCGCGGACCCGGTCTCCCGGGTCCAGCTGGAGACGCTGCGCAAGAACTGCGCGGACTTCGGCGTCCGGCTGCACCCGCTGGGCGACGTCGAGCAGGGCGTCGTGCACGTCGTCGGCCCGCAGCTGGGCCTGACCCAGCCCGGCACCACCGTGGTCTGCGGCGACTCGCACACCTCCACACACGGTGCCTTCGGCGCGCTGGCGTTCGGCATCGGCACCTCCCAGGTCGAGCACGTGCTGGCCACCCAGACGCTGCCCATGGCCCGCCCGAAGACCATGGCGATCACCGTCGACGGCGAACTGCCCGACGCTGTCACCGCCAAGGACCTGATCCTGGCGATCATCGCGAAGATCGGCACGGGCGGCGGCCAGGGCTACGTCCTGGAGTACCGGGGCGAGGCCATCGAGAAGCTCTCGATGGAGGCCCGCATGACCATCTGCAACATGTCGATCGAGGCCGGTGCCCGCGCCGGCATGATCGCCCCCGACGAGACGACCTTCGCCTACCTCCGGGGCCGTCCGCACGCCCCCGAGGGCGCGGACTGGGACGCGGCGGTCGAATACTGGAAGACGCTGCGCACCGACGACGACGCCCAGTTCGACGCCGAGGTGGTCATCGAGGCCGCCGCGCTGTCGCCGTTCGTCACCTGGGGCACCAACCCGGGCCAGGGCGCGCCGCTTTCCGGCGCCGTCCCCGACCCGTCCTCGTACGAGGACGCCTCGGAGCGCTTCGCCGCCGAGAAGGCCCTGGAGTACATGGGGCTGGCGGCCGGACAGCCGCTGCGCTCCATCAAGGTGGACACCGTCTTCGTGGGTTCCTGCACCAACGGACGCATCGAGGACCTGCGCGCCGCCGCCGAGATCGTACGGAGCCGCAAAGTCGCCGACGGCGTACGCATGCTGGTCGTGCCGGGCTCCGCGCGGGTCGGTCTGCAGGCCGTCTCCGAAGGCCTGGACGTGGTCTTCAAGGAGGCCGGCGCCGAGTGGCGGCACGCGGGCTGCTCGATGTGCCTGGGCATGAATCCGGACCAGCTGGCCCCGGGCGAGCGCTCCGCGTCCACCTCCAACCGCAACTTCGAGGGACGCCAGGGCAAGGGCGGCCGCACCCACCTGGTGTCGCCGCAGGTCGCGGCCGCGACGGCGGTCCTGGGCCACCTGGCCTCCCCGGCCGACCTGTCCGCCGCCGACGTCCCCACGCCCGCTGGAGTCTGAGAGTCATGGAAGCGTTCACCAAGCACACCGGCCGGGCCGTCCCGCTGCGCCGCGGCAACGTCGACACCGACCAGATCATCCCCGCCCACTGGCTCAAGAAGGTGACCCGGGACGGGTTCGAGGACGGGCTGTTCGAGGCCTGGCGCAAGGACCCGGAGTTCGTCCTCAACCGGCCCGAGCGCGAGGGTGCCACGGTGCTGGTCGCCGGCCCCGACTTCGGCACCGGCTCCTCCCGTGAGCACGCCGTCTGGGCGCTGCAGAACTACGGCTTCAAGACCGTGATCTCCTCCCGCTTCGCCGACATCTTCCGCGGCAACTCGCTGAAGAACGGCCTGCTCACGGTGGTCCTCGGCCAGCAGACCGTGGACGCGCTGTGGGAGCTCACCGAGGACGACCCCCAGGCCGAGGTCACGGTCGACCTGGAGACGCGCGAGGTCCGCGCCGAGGGCATCACCGCCTCCTTCGAGCTGGACGAGAACTCCCGCTGGCGACTGCTGAACGGGCTGGACGACATCTCGATCACCCTGCGGAACGAGGCGGACATCGCCGCGTACGAGGCCAAGCGCCCGTCGTTCAAGCCGCAGACCCTCCAAGTCTGATCCCACGGGTCTTCGGACCCCGGGGCCCCACGTGCTCCGCAAGGTCGAGTTTCGGCCACCCGACATCCCCGCCGTACCCCCGATCAGCCCGATCGGGGGTACGGCCGTTTTTGCCTCGGCCCACGCCTGCCCGGCACGCCTGTGACGAACAACTTCCCACGTTAGAGGCGTTGTTGCCGGGGTACGCAGGTCATGAAAGTCCGGCTTCCGGGTGTGCCCGGAAGGCCGTCTGGGGCGGCAGTTGCCCCCTGCGCAGGCGACAACTCGCCCCAGATGGCACAATCTGTGCATGGAACACGACGGCCAACTCGAGCTCTATGCGGCGGTCGCGGTCCGGCTCAAGGAAGCGCACACAAGAGTGCGCGCACTGCAAGTCCCGGAGGGCGTACGGATGGCGCTGACCCGGAAGCTGCTGGTCATTACGGCCGCGGCCAAACACGATCTCGCCGGTGCGGCAAGGCGCCTGGATCGGTTCACCGCCGACCTCGACGAGGGTCGATTTCCCGAAGAGGACGGCTGAACAGGCCGGGACGGCCCGAGTCCGTTGCGGCACAAGGGTGATTAGCCCGTTTCGTGTTTGATTTGCGGTATATATCTGCCTAACGTGCGAAAAAGCTTGAACACATTCGTTCTGGCGATGTCTCCGAAGGGGAAGACGTGAACAAGGCGCAGCTCGTAGAAGCGATTGCCGACAAGCTGGGCGGCCGGCAGCAGGCCGCCGACGCTGTCGACGCGGTCCTGGACGCACTCGTCCGTGCCGTCGTCGCGGGCGACCGGGTCTCGGTCACCGGCTTCGGTTCCTTTGAGAAGGTCGACCGCCCGGCCCGCTACGCCCGCAACCCGCAGACGGGTGAGCGGGTTCGGGTCAAGAAGACCTCCGTGCCGCGCTTCCGCGCGGGCCAGGGCTTCAAGGACCTGGTGAGCGGCTCGAAGAAGCTTCCGAAGAACGACATCGCGGTCAAGAAGGCCCCCAAGGGCAGCCTGTCCGGCCCGCCGCCCACCATCGCCAAGGCCGCGGGCAAGAAGGCCGCCGCCAAGAAGGCCACGGGCGCCGCGAAGAAGACCACGGGCGCGGCCAAGAAGACCACCGGAGCGGCGAAGAAGACCACCGCCAAGAAGACCACCGGAGCGGCGAAGACGACGGCGAAGAAGACCACCGCCAAGAAGTCCGCCGCCAAGAGCACCACGGCGGCGGCGAAGAAGACCGCGGCCAAGAAGGCCCCCGCGAAGAAGGCGACCGCCAAGACGGCCCCGGCCAAGAAGTCGACCGCCCGCAAGACCACCGCCAAGAAGGCCACCGCCCGCAAGAAGTAGCAGGCAGCGCGGGCAGCGCCGGCCCACGCGGCAAGCAGGCGAACAGGCACAGGGGTATTCACGCGCCGGGCCGGACTCCCTCTCGGAGTCCGGCCCGCGGCGTGTGCGCCCGCCGTGGCAAACGCCCTTGAGTCCGGTGCCCGTGACCCCGGCGCCCCGTGACCCAGGCGCCAGGGGACGCCCGGCGGGTCAGAACGTCTGAAGCGTCACCAGCGTGATCCGGCGGTCCGTGTCCGCGCCCTCGGTCTCGATCCGCACCCGCTGCCCGGGCCGCAGCAGCCGCAGGCCCCCCGCGTCGAACGCCGCCGCGTCGAAGGGCACCGGCGTGCCGTCGTCGAGCAGCACCTGCCCGCTGCGGCTTTCGGGGTCGTACGTGTACGCGGTCGCCTGCATGCCGGCAGCCTACTGCCCGGCGATCAGCAACCGCGCCGCCACCGCGGCCGTATGGGGCCCCACCCCGAGCGCCAGCGCGGTGCGCAGATCATCACCGGTGTCGACGTCCTGCCGTACGGAATCCACCGCGCCGAGGCGCAGTTCCGCCGCGCCGGACGCCCGGTGGCGGGTCCGCGAATCCTTACCGAAAGCGGGGGCCAATTCACGGCCCGGCGCCGCGGCCAGCAGCGTCGTGCCGATTCCGGCCGCGTCCGGGAGAAAAGCACGCGGGAATTGCGTGGCCGCCGTCAGCACCAGCGCCAATTCAGCCGGCCGCAGTGCGGGGAGATCGGCGTTGAGCGCGGCCACCGGACTTCCGGGCCGGGCCGCCCGTACCACGGCCGCTCCGTGCGCCAGCGCGGCGTTCAGACCGCCGCCGGGCTCGTCCGGGACGACATCCGCGCCGAGCGCCGCGAGTTCCCGTCCGGCCCGTGCGTCGTCCGTGACGACTGCCACATCCGCGACCGCCGGGCAGGCCAGCGCGGCCGCCACGGTGTCCTGCGCGAACGCCAGCGCGAGCCCCGGCCGCACCCCGTCGTCCGCGGTGTCCGACAGCCTGCTCTTGGCCCGGGCAAGGGGCTTCACGGGTACGACCAAGGTCCACTGCACGAGCGTTCCGTCCTTCTCTCGTCGCCGTCATTGTCACCTGGGAGACCTGGCGGTTCACTCGTCGGGGCGTACGGTGTTCTCGACAGACGGGCGGCCCGGGGCGACACTTGTCCGGCCCCAGGCCCTGGAGGAAAGGTGTCCGCGTGCCCCGCCGCAGAATCGGCTTCTGGTACCGCTTGGCCGCGGTGATCTGCAAACCGCCGCTGGTGGTTCTGATCAAGCGGGACTGGCGGGGAATGGAGAACATTCCGGCCGAGGGCGGATTTATCACCGCCGTGAACCACAATTCGCACGTGGACCCCTTCGCGTACGCGCACTACCAGTACAACACCGGACGCGTCCCGCGATTCCTGGCGAAGAGCGGCCTTTTCAGGAAGGGCTTCGTCGGCGCCGCGATGCGGGGCACCGGACAGATCCCCGTCTACCGCGAGAGCACGGACGCGCTGAGCGCCTTCCGGGCCGCGATCGACGCCGTGGAGCGCGGCGAGTGCGTCGCGTTCTACCCCGAGGGCACCCTCACCCGCGACCCGGACGGCTGGCCGATGACCGCCAAGACCGGTGCCGCGCGCGTCGCCCTGCAGACCAAGTGCCCGGTGATCCCCGTCGCCCAGTGGGGCTGCAACGAACTGCTGCCGCCGTACGCCAAGAAGCCCCACCTCCTCCCGCGCAAGACCCACCAGGTGCTCGCGGGGCCGCCGGTCGACCTGTCGCGGTTCTACGACAAGGAGATGACCACGGAGCTGCTCAAGCAGGCCACCGAGGTCATCATGGCCGCAGTCACCCGCCAGCTGGAGCAGATCCGCGGCGAGAAGGCACCCGAAACCCCGTACGACCCGCGCCGCGAGCGGATCGAGCAGCGGCGCCGCACGCGGCAGGCGCAGTCGCGGCCGGCGCCGCCACGGACGCACGGACCGCAGGCAGAAGGGCAGAGCACGTGAGCAAGCCGGTCAGGGCGGCCGTCTTCGGCACCGGGTCCTGGGGCACCGCCTTCGGCACGGTCCTCGCCGACGCGGGGTGCGACGTCACCCTGTGGGGGCGCCGCGCCGAACTCGCCGACGCCGTCAACTCCACCCGCACCAACCCGGACTACCTGCCCGGCGTGGAACTTCCCGCGAACCTGCGCGCCACCACCGACGCCGCCGAGGCCGCGCGGGACGCCGACTTCACGGTCCTCGCCGTCCCCTCCCAGACACTGCGCGCCAACCTGGCCGACTGGACGCCGCTGCTGGCGTCCGGCACCGTCCTGGTGTCGCTGATGAAGGGTGTCGAACTCGGCTCCGCGATGCGGATGAGCGAGGTCATCGGGGACGTCGCCAAGGTCGGCGCCGAGCGCATCGCCGTGGTCACCGGCCCCAACCTGGCCCGTGAGATCGCCGCCCGGATGCCGGCCGCCGCCGTGGTCGCCTGCCCCGACGAAGCCGTCGCCCGGCGTCTCCAGACCGCCTGCCACACACCTTACTTCCGCCCGTACACCAACACCGACGTCGTCGGCTGCGAGCTGGGCGGCGCCGTGAAGAACGTGATCGGGCTGGCCGTCGGCATCGCGGACGGCATGGGCCTCGGCGACAACGCCAAGGGCTCCCTCATCACCCGCGGCCTCGCCGAGACCACCCGTCTCGGGGTCGCCCTCGGCGCCGACCCGCTGACCTTCTCGGGCCTCGCCGGGCTCGGCGACCTGGTGGCGACCTGCTCCTCTCCGCTGTCCCGCAACCACACCTTCGGCACCAACCTCGGCAAGGGCATGACCCTGGCGGAGACCATCGCGGTCACCAGGCAGACCGCCGAGGGCGTCAAGTCCTGCGAGTCGGTGCTGGATCTGGCCCGCAGGCACCGCGTCGACATGCCGATCACCGAGACGGTCGTCGCGATCGTGCACGAGGGCAAGTCCCCGGTGGTCGCCGTCAAGGAACTGATGTCGCGCAGCGCGAAGCCCGAACGACGCTGAGCGACGCCGGACCGGCACCGGAGCGGGACCCGGCCGTCGCCCGCGCCACGCGGCCCCGCCGACGCTGTCTCGAGGCCCTACGGGCGGGTACTCTCAACGCGATATGAGCACCGAGAACCTCCCCCAGAGCCCCGAGCAGCCGCCTCGCAAACCGCGTGTGGCCGTCGTGTTCGGCGGGCGCAGCTCCGAACACGGGATCTCCGTGGTCACCGCCGGCGCCGTCCTCGCGGCCATCGACCGGACGCGGTACGACGTCCTGCCGATCGGCATCACGCGGGACGGCCGCTGGGCCCTCACCGCCGACGAACCGGAACGCATGGCGATCACCGAGCGCCGTACGCCCGACGTCGAGGAACTGGCCGAGTCGACCGAGGGCGGCGTGCTGCTGCCCGTCGACCCGGCCAACCGCGAGGTCGTCTACAGCGAACCCGGCTCGGTGCCCAAGGCGCTGGGCGAGGTCGACGTCGTCTTCCCCGTGCTGCACGGCCCGTACGGTGAGGACGGCACCCTCCAGGGTCTGCTGGAGCTGTCCGGCGTGCCCTACGTGGGCGCGGGCGTCCTCGCCTCCGCCGTCGGCCAGGACAAGGAGTACATGAAGGCGGTCTTCACCTCCTACGGTCTGAAGGTCGGGCCGTACGCGGTGATCCGGCCCCGCGAGTGGGAGCAGGACCGTTCCGGAGCCCGCAGGAAGATCGTCGACTTCGCCGGCGAGCACGGCTGGCCGCTGTTCGTGAAGCCCGCGCGCGCGGGTTCCTCGATCGGCATCACCAAGGTCGACGACCTCTCCGGCCTCGACGAGGCGATCGAGGAGGCCCGGCGTCACGACCCGAAGATCCTGGTCGAGGCGGCGCTGCGGGGCCGGGAGATCGAGTGCGGGGTGCTGGAGTTCGAGGACGGCCCCCGGGCCTCCGTCCCCGCCGAGATCCCGCCGCCCTCGGAGCACGCTTACTACGACTTCGAGGCCAAGTACATCGACTCCACCCCCGGCGTCGTGCCGGCCCCGCTGACGGCCGGGGAGACCGCGGAGGTCCAGCGGCTGGCGGTGGCGGCGTTCGACGCGGCCTCCTGCGAGGGGCTGGTGCGCGCGGACTTCTTCCTCACCGAGGACGACGAGTTCGTGATCAACGAGATCAACACCATGCCGGGCTTCACGCCGATCTCCATGTACCCGCAGATGTGGCAGGCGAGCGGGGTGAGCTACCCGGAGCTGGTGGACCGGCTGGTCCAGGCAGCGCTGCGGCGGTCCACGGGACTGCGCTGACGGTCCCCGCCCCGTGCACGGCAAAGAAGGCGATCCCCCCGGGGGATCGCCTTCTCGCAGTATGATCAGCGGGTTTCCCCGGCCCGCTGCCCGCAGGCGGCAGCGCCTTGTCCGGTTGTCCGGGTTGCGCCACAGCCTGGTGGTTCCGGCTCCGGGACGGGAACCGCCGCCGACTCGCTCTCGTCTGCCGAGGAGCAGCCTGCGTCGGCGGTCGACAGGGCGAGAGCGAGCGGGTGGAGAGGGGGGCTAGAGATGGACGACCGGGCAGGTCAGAGTACGGGTAATGCCGTCCACTTGCTGGACCTTGGCGACCACCATGCGACCCAGTTCGTCGACGGTGTCGGACTGGGCGCGGACGATGACGTCGTAGGGTCCTGTCACGTCCTCGGCCTGGATCACGCCGGGGAGCTTGCTGATCGTCTCGGCGACGGCCGACGCTTTGCCGACCTCCGTCTGGATCAGGATGTACGCCTGTACCACGGAACCTCCAGAGCGGCCACGAGGATCATGTGGGGAAAAGGAACGCCACGGTATCGCGTAGCCGCTCCCCGCGGGGAGACCCGCGGGCCACGGGCCTCGCGCGCCGGGGCGCCGGAACGACGCGGGTTGACGATCACGCCGACCGTGGCGACGGTCATTCCGACCGTAACGAGGACACAGATGACGCGCGACCGGGCACGGACAGGGACAGGGACAGAAGGGGAGCCAAGGCGATGAAGGGCACTGTTGGTGAGCTGGGGGAGTTCGGGCTCATCAGGGAGCTCACCTCCCGTCTCACCACCACCCCGGCCGTCCGGGTCGGTCCGGGCGACGACGCCGCGGTGGTGGCCGCGCCCGACCGCAGGGTGGTGGCCAGCACCGACATCCTCGTCGAGGGGCGGCACTTCCGCCGCGACTGGTCCACCGCGTACGACGTGGGCCGCAAGGCGGCGGCACAGAACCTCGCCGACATCGCCGCGATGGGCGCCGTGCCGACCGCGCTGCTGCTCGGCCTGGTCGTGCCCGCCGAACTGCCCGTGACCTGGCCGACCGAGCTGATGGACGGGCTGCGCGACGAGTGCCAGGTCGCGGGCGCCTCCGTGGTCGGCGGCGACGTGGTGGGCGGCGACACCATCACCGTCTCCATCACCGCCCTCGGCGACCTGCGCAACCAGGAGCCCGTGACCCGGGGCGGTGCCCAGCCCGGTGACCTCGTCGCGGTGACCGGCTGGCTGGGCTGGTCCGCGGCCGGGTTCGCCGTGCTCTCCCGCGGGTTCCGCTCGCCGCGCGCCTTCGTCGAGGCCCACCGCCGTCCCGAGCCGCCGTACCACGCGGGTCCGGCCGCCGCGGGCCTCGGCGCCACCGCCATGTGCGACGTGAGCGACGGACTCATCGCCGACCTGGGGCACATCGCCGAGGCCAGCAAGGTCAGGATCGACGTGCGCTCCGGACAGATCGACATCCCGTCCCAGATGAACGACATCGGCCAGGCCGTCGGCGTCGACCCCATGCAGTGGGTGCTCACCGGCGGCGAGGACCACGCGATCGTCGCCACCTTCCCGCCGGACGTGAAGCTGCCCGCCCGCTGGAAGGTCATCGGCGAGGTCCTCAACCCCTCCGCACTGCCCCAGGTGACCGTGGACGGGGCGCCCTGGACCAGCAAGGGCGGCTGGGACCACTTCGGCGGGGACCTGGAAGCGTGACCCCGCCGCCCGTGACCCCGGCCAGGATCCCGCCCCTGGTCCTCACCGTGGCGGGCTCCGACTCCGGCGGCGGTGCCGGCATCCAGGCCGACCTCAAGACGATGCTCGCCCTCGGCACCCACGGCATGAGCGTCCTCACCGCGGTCACCGCGCAGAACTCCCGCGGGGTGCAGGGCGCCTGGGAGCTGCCCGTGGAGGCGGTGCGGGCCCAGTACCGCAGCGTCGTGGACGACATCGGCGTCCAGGCGGTCAAGACCGGGATGCTCTCCTGCGCCGGACTCGTCGACACGGTGGCCGAGTTGATCGGCGACACCGACGCCCCGGCCGTCGTCGACCCGGTCGGCGTCTCCAAGCACGGCGACGCGCTGCTCGCCGCGTCCGCCCTGGACTCGGTGCGCACCAGGCTGCTCCCGGTGGCGACCGTCGCCACACCCAACCTCGACGAGGTCGCCCAACTCACCGGCGTACGCGTCGAGTCCGACACCGACCTGCGCCGGGCCGCGGCGGCCGTGCTGGAGTACGGGCCGCGCTGGGTGCTGATCAAGGGCGGCCACCTGGCCGGCGACGCCGTCGACCTGCTCACCGACGGCTTCGAGGAACACTGGCTGCGCGCCCCCCGCCTCGACAACCGGCACACCCACGGCACGGGCTGCACCCTCGCCTCGGCCGTGGCCTGCGGGCTGGCGAAGGGACAGTCGGTACCGGAGGCGGCGAGGGCCGCCAAGGAATACGTCACAGGGGCGATCACCGCCGGGTTCCCGCTCGGCGGCGGCATCGGGCCGGTGGACCACGGCTGGGCGCTCAGGCGGGACACTTCCTGAGCCCGCCGCCTGTGTCGGCCTTCACACATGAGCCGCGCGCACCGGATCCGCCTCCGCGCGGCCGGGCCCCGCGGTCGTACGTCAACGGTTCCGAACGCAGGAGCGCGAGGCCGGCACGGCGGACAATCCGGGTACGGCAAAAAGCCGGCCCACCAGAGGTGGACCGGCTTCTCGCAGCGGACCAGGCAGTGGCCGCGCGCTCAGCTGATGCGTCAGCGCGAGACCTTGCCGGCCTTGATGCACGAGGTGCAAGCGTTCACGCGCTTCGGCGTCCCGCCCACCACGGTACGCACACGCTGGATGTTCGGGTTCCAGCGACGGGACGTACGGCGGTGCGAGTGCGAGATGTTGTTGCCGAAGCCCGGCCCCTTGCCGCAGACGTCGCAGTTGGCAGCCACGGGTCACTCCAAAGACTTCAGATGCACTTACGGTTGATCCCGGCATGCCGGGATCAAGCTCTCGGAGTCGCGAACGGTCCGGGATCTGAGTGGCGGTGCCAGGGGGAGAGCCCGATCAGGATCGGGCAACCGGAGCAGCATACAACGGCTGCTCCCGTACAACGAAACTACCACGGCAGCTCAGGGGACCGTCCCGGCCCTCTTCCGGTGGGCCCCCTTCCACGGTCTACGCTGCCAGCCACGTCCGCAGCTGAAGGAGGCGCAGGTGGCGCAGGTGCCGCAGAGGTTCTTCGACGCTCTGGCGGTGCGTACCTGGTGCGGTCTGTCGCTGCGCGCGCTGGGGCGGGCGCGCGAGGAGATCGACGCGATCAACGTCTATCCCGTCGCCGACGGGGACACCGGCACGAACCTCTATCTGACCGTGGAGTCGGCCGTCGCCGCCGTGGAGGCCGTCTTCGCGGCGCACGAGGTGGACGCCGGGGCGCCGGACGCGGGCGGCCCCTCGCTGGCGGAAGCCGTGGGCGCGATGGCGCACGGAGCGTTGATCGGCGCGCGGGGCAACTCCGGGACGATCCTGGCCCAGCTGCTGCGCGGGATGGCACAGGTGCTCGGTGCGCGGGGTGACTCCGCCCACACCGAGGGCCCCGGTCTGCGGCTGGCCCTGCGGCACGCGGCCGCGTCCGCCCGGCAGGCCGTGGCCCACCCGGTCGAGGGCACCGTCCTGACCGTCGCCTCGGCCGCCGCCGACGCGGCCGACGGTGTCGCGGGCGACTGCGCCCAGGTGGCCCGCGCGGCGTACGAGGGCGCCCGCGCGGCGCTCGCCGCCACCCCGGGCCAGCTGCCCGTCCTGGAGCGTGCCGGAGTGGTCGACGCGGGCGGACACGGTCTGGTGACGGTCCTCGCGGCCCTCGTGGAGACGTTCACCGGCCGGGCGCCGGGGCCGGCCGCCGCGCCGCACGCGCGCGTGCACCACGGCGCCGAGGACCTCGCGGAGGAGCGCGCTGCCGGGGAGCGCGCCACCGAGGAGGGCGACGAGGAGGGCGAGGAGGACGGCCCCGCCTTCGAGGTGATCTACCTCCTGGAGGCCGAGGACGCCGCCGTGGCACGGCTGCGGCAGCGGCTCGACGCCCTCGGGGACTCCCTCGTCGTGGTCGGGGGCGACGGACTGTGGAACGTCCACGTGCACGTCGACGACGCGGGCGCCGCCGTGGAGGCGGGCGTCGAGGCCGGGCGGCCGTACCGCATCCGCATCACCCACTTCGGGCACGGCGACGCGCACACCACCGGGACCGAGCGCCCGCCCGGGGAGCGCGCCCAGCGCGCCGTGGTGGCCGTCGTACCGGGGGAGGGGCTGGCGGCGCTGTACACCGGGGCGGGCGCGACCACCCTGCTCGCGCGCCCCGGGGAGCCGCCCGCGAGCGGCGAGCTGGTCCAGGCCGTCCGGCGGGCGCACGCGCGCGAGGTCGTCCTGCTGCCCAACGACGCCGAACTGCGCCACACCGCCGCCGCGGCCGCCGAGCAGGCCCGTACCGAGGGCATCCGCGTCGCCCTCATCCCGACCCGGTCCGCAGTCCAGGGCATCGCCGCGCTCGCCGTGCACGAGTCCGAGCGGCGCTTCGACGAGGACGTGGTGGCGATGACCTCGGCGGCCGGCGCCACCCGGCACGCCGAGGTCACCGTCGCCGAGCGCCGGTCCTGGACCACGGCGGGCATCTGCCAGGCCGGTGACGTACTCGGCCTGATCGACGGAGACGTGGCCGTGATCGGCGCGGACGTCGCGGAGGTCGCCGCGACCGTCCTGGACCGCATGCTGTCGGCCGGCGGCGAGCTGGTCACCCTCGTCCTGGGCGACGCGGCGCCCCGGAGCGTCGCCGACCACCTGGAGGCACGTGTCAGGGAGGCCTATCTCGCCGTCGACACGGTGGTCTACCGGGGCGGCCGGCAGGGCGCGCTGCTGCTGGTCGGCGTGGAGTAGTACGGCGCTTCCCCGGGCCGTTGTCAGTGGCGTGGTGTGCAATGGATCTCGTGCCCGCACTGCAAGAACCCCTGAAGAAGGTGCTCGGCCCCGCCACCGCCAAGGTGATGGCCGAGCATCTCGGCCTGCACACCGTCGGCGACCTGCTCCACCACTACCCCCGCAGATACGAGGAGCGCGGCCAGCTCACCCACCTCGCCGACCTGCCCATGGACGAGCACGTCACGGTGGTGGCCCAGGTCGCCGACGCCCGCCTGCACACCTTCGCCTCGTCGAAGGCACCGCGCGGCAAGGGGCAGCGCCTCGAAGTGACCATCACGGACGGCAGCGGCCGCCTCCAACTGGTCTTCTTCGGCAACGGAGTCCACAAGCCCCACAAGGAACTCCTCCCGGGCACCCGCGCGATGTTCGCGGGCAAGGTGTCCGTCTTCAACCGCCGACTGCAACTGGCCCACCCGGCGTACGAGTTGCTGCGCGGCAGTGACGACGACGGCGAGGCGGCCGAGAGCGTCGAGTCGTGGGCGGGAGCACTCATTCCCCTCTACCCCGCCACCGCCAAACTGGAGTCCTGGAAGATCGGCAAGGCGATCCAGACGGTGCTGCCCGGCGTCCGGGAGGCCGTCGACCCCCTCCCCGGCTCCCTGCGCGAGGGCCGGGGCCTGGTCTCCCTGCCCGAGGCCCTCCTCAAGATCCACCGCCCGCACACCAAGGCGGACATCGAGGACGCCCGCGCCCGCCTGAAGTGGGACGAGGCCTTCGTCCTCCAGGTCGCCCTCGCCCGCCGCCGCCACGCCGAGACCCAACTCCCCGCCGTCCCGAGGCGACCGAGCCCGGACGGCCTGCTCACGGCCTTCGACGACCGCCTGCCGTTCACCCTCACCGAGGGCCAGCAGAAGGTCTCCCGCGAGATCTTCGACGACCTCGCCACCGACCACCCGATGCACCGGCTGCTCCAGGGGGAGGTGGGCAGCGGCAAGACGCTGGTCGCCCTGCGCGCCATGCTCGCCGTCGTGGACACGGGAGGGCAGGCCGTGCTGCTGGCCCCCACCGAGGTGCTGGCCCAGCAGCACCACCGGTCCGTCGTCGAGATGATGGGCGAGCTGGCCGAGGGCGGCATGCTGGGGGGCGCCGAGCACGCCACCAAGGTGGTGCTGCTCACCGGCTCGACGGGCGCCGCCGCCCGCCGGTCCGCGCTACTCGACCTGGCCACGGGTGAGGCAGGCATCGTCATCGGCACCCACGCGCTGATCGAGGACAAGGTGCAGTTCCACGACCTGGGCCTGGTCGTCGTCGACGAACAGCACCGCTTCGGCGTCGAGCAGCGCGACGCCCTGCGCGGCAAGGGGAAGCAACCCCCGCACCTGCTCGTCATGACCGCCACGCCCATCCCGCGCACCGTCGCCATGACGGTCTTCGGCGATCTGGAGACCTCCGTCCTGGACCAGCTCCCGGCCGGCCGGTCCCCGATCGCCAGCCATGTCGTCCCCGCCGCCGACAAACCGCACTTCCTGGCGCGGGCCTGGGAGCGGGTCCGCGAGGAGGTGTCCAACGGCCACCAGGCGTATGTCGTCTGCCCGCGCATCGGCGACGAGGACGACGGCCCGAAGAAGAAGGCCGCACAGCGCAAGCCGCCCGAGGACGACACCGAGAAGCGGCCCCCGCTCGCCGTCCTCGACGTCGCCGAACAGCTCGCCAAGGGGCCGCTCCAGGGACTCGGGGTCGAGATCCTGCACGGCCGTATGCAGCCCGACGACAAGGAAGCGGTCATGCGCCGCTTCACCGCGGGGGAGACCGGCGTCCTGGTCGCCACGACGGTCATCGAGGTCGGGGTCAACGTCCCCAACGCCACCGCGATGGTGATCATGGACGCCGACCGCTTCGGCGTCTCCCAGCTGCACCAGCTGCGCGGCCGGGTCGGGCGGGGTTCCGCTCCCGGCCTGTGCCTGCTGGTCAGCGAGATGCCCGAGGCGAGCGCGGCCCGGCAGCGGCTGAACGCGGTCGCCGGCACCCTCGACGGCTTCGAGCTCTCCCGCATCGACCTCGAACAGCGCCGTGAGGGCGACGTCCTCGGCCAGGCCCAGTCCGGCGCCCGGACCTCGCTGCGTGTGCTCGCCGTCATCGAGGACGAGGAGATCATCGCCGAGGCCAGACAGGAGGCGGCCGCGGTCGTCGCCGCCGACCCGGAGCTGACCAGCCTGCCGGGACTGCGGACGGCCCTGGACGCCCTGCTGGACGAGGAGAGGGAGCAGTACCTGGAAAAGGGCTGAACATCGCCGGCCCGGGGGCGCGGGGGACTGCGCGACCAGCCACACTGGACGTAAACCGCTGACAACCAAGGAACCCAGATGACCCGCGTGATCGCCGGCAGAGCCGGCGGACGTCGCCTGGCCGTCCCGCCGGGAACTGGCACCCGCCCCACCTCCGACCGCGCGCGAGAGGGCCTGTTCTCCACCTGGCAGTCCCTGCTCGGCGGCCCGCTGGACGGCGAGCGGGTCCTCGACCTCTACGCGGGTTCCGGCGCCGTGGGCCTGGAGGCGCTGTCCCGCGGTGCGGGGCACGTCCTGCTCGTGGAGGCCGACGCACGCGCCGTCCGCACGGTCCGGGAGAACGTCAAGGCCCTCGGCCTGCCCGGTGCCGAGGTCAGGGCGGGCAAGGCGGCACAGGCCATTCGCACCCCGGCCCCGGCGGAGCCCTACGACATCGTCTTCCTGGACCCGCCGTACGCCGTCTCCGACGACGATCTTCGCGAGATCCTGCTCACACTCCGTACAGAGGGGTGGCTCACGCAGGAAGCGCTCGTCACCGTGGAGCGCAGCACCAGAGGCGGGGAATTCGGCTGGCCCGACGGCTTCGAGGCGATCCGGGCCCGTCGCTACGGCGAGGGAACGTTTTGGTACGGTCGCGCCGCCTCTACGTGCGAAGACGCACGATGACCGGACCACCGGAGAGCGAGGGAACTCAAGTGCGCCGCGCCGTCTGCCCCGGGTCGTTCGACCCGATCACCAACGGACATCTCGACATCATCGCCCGTGCCTCCAGCCTCTACGACGAGGTCTACGTCGCGGTGATGATCAACCAGGCCAAGAGGGGCCTGTTCGAGATCGAGGAGCGGATCGACCTCATCCGCCAGGTCACCGCCGAGTACGGGAACGTCCGAGTGGAGTCCTTCCACGGCCTGCTCGTCGACTTCTGCAAGCAGCGCGAGATCCCGGCCATCGTCAAGGGCCTGCGGGCGGTCAGCGACTTCGACTACGAGTTGCAGATGGCCCAGATGAACAACGGCCTCTCGGGCGTGGAAACCCTCTTCATCCCCACCAACCCCACGTACAGCTTCCTGTCGTCCTCCCTGGTCAAGGAGGTCGCGACCTGGGGTGGCGACGTCTCCCACCTGGTGCCGCCGCTGGTCCTCGGAGTCCTGTCGGAACGGCTGAAGAAGCACTGACCGCCCCGCCGCGCAGCCCACGGAGACCGGCAACCCGTCACCCGGTGTCCCCGGGACACCTCAGGGTCGTACAGTCGTCCCGTCCGTCTCCAACACAGCTGTAGAGAGTGGCGAGCACACGGTGGACGTGCAGAACAAGCTCGACGAGATCACCGCGATGGTCTCCGGCGCCCGCGCCATGCCCATGTCGGCCTCGTGCGTGGTCAACCGCGCCGACCTGCTCTCGCTGCTGGAAGAGCTGCGCGCCGAGCTGCCCGGTTCCCTCGCCCGGGCCCAGGAGCTGATCGGCGACCGCGAGCAGATGGTCGCGCAGGCCCGCCAGGAGGCCGACCGGATCATCGAGAGCGCGCACGCCGAACGCGGGTCGCTGATCTCCGGCACCGAGGTCGCCCGCCGTTCCCAGGCCGAGGCCGACCGGATCCTCGCCGAGGCCCGCCAGGAGGCCGAGGAGGTGCGAGCCGAGGCCGACGACTACGTCGACTCCAAGCTCGCCAACTTCGAGGTCGTCCTCACCAAGACCCTCGGCTCCGTCGGCCGCGGCCGCGAGAAGCTGCTCGGCACCGGACCCGGCCTCGACGAGAACGGCTACGAGGACGAGGACGCCCCCGAGCGCAGCCACGACCCGGAGACCCTGCGCCGCGACGCCGACAGCTACGTCGACACCAAGCTCGGCGCCTTCGAGGCGGTGCTGGCCAAGACCCTGGACGCGGTCGGCCGGGGCCGCCAGAAGCTGCACGGCCGGATCGCCACCGACGACCTCGGCGTCCTCGCGGACGACATGACCACCGTCCAGCACTCCAGCGACGCCGACTACCTCGCGGGCCTCGCGGGCCACTCCGGCGCCCCCGCCCCCGCCTCTGCCTCCGACGAGCGGCCCCGGCAGCCCCAGTACGGCGAGCAGCAGCCCGCGGCGGCGCAGGCCGTGCCGGAGACGCCGGCCCAGGAACCGGCGTACGGCTACGCCCAGCAGCAGCCCGATCCGTACGCGGCCTACCAGCAGACCTACGGCGGCCAGCAGGACCCGTACGGCTACCAGCAGCAGGGCGCCGACCCGTACGCATACCAGTACGACACCCAGCAGCAGACCTACGACGGACAGCAGGGCTACGCCCAGCCCCAGCAGCCGCAGCAACCGCCGCAGGCCCAGCCGCAGGCGCTCGACGAGACCAGCCTCTTCGACACCGGCATGATCAGCGCCGAGCAGCTGCGGGCGTACGAACAGGGCCGCGGCCTCTGAGCCCCGCCCACCCGTCCGGGCCGGGCCGGCCGTCCCGGCCCGGATTGGGCCGAGAGCCAATGGTCCAGTATCCTGGCTCTTCGGTCGCGTGTACGTCCGCGATCGGCGCTGCCCGGGAACACCGAAGGGCGGCACCCTCAAGCCCACGAAGACCGAAAGCAGGAATGGTTCTGAACGCGCGCCTCGACCACCGCGACCCACTCGTGTTCGACACACACGAGCTGGGACGGCGGCCCGGTGCGCTCCAGCGCCTGACCCGCACGGTCGACGCTCCCAAGGACTTCGGTGTCCAGGGAGTCATCGGAGTGCCGGAAGGCGCCCCGGTGGAACTCGATCTCCGGCTCGAGTCGGTCATGGAAGGGGTGCTCGTCACGGGCACCGCCCGTGCCAGGGCCGAGGGGGAGTGCGTAAGGTGTCTGGAGCCGCTTGAGCAGCAGCTCGAAGCGGACTTCCAGGAGATGTTCTCGTACCCTGACGCCGACGACCGGGGCCGCCCTGTGGCGGAACCGGCCGACGACGCCGAGGAAGACGAGGACAGGCTCTTCGTCGAGGACGGACTGATCGGCCTCGAAACCGTGCTGCGCGACGCGGTGGTGCTCGCACTGCCGATGCAGCCGGTGTGCCGGGAAGACTGCCCGGGTCTGTGCTCCGAGTGCGGAGCACGCCTGGCGGACGACCCGGACCACCACCACGACGCCGTCGACATCCGTTGGGCGGCTTTGCAGGGACTCGCCGGTTCACTCGGAGACGGCGAGAAGGACGAGTTGAGCGGCGCCGAACCTGGCGTCGACGAGAAGCAGGAGAAGTAGCCGTGGCTGTTCCGAAGCGGAAGATGTCGCGCAGCAACACGCGCCACCGCCGGTCGCAGTGGAAGGCTGCGGTCCCCACCCTGGTTGCGTGCGAGCGCTGCCACGAGCCCAAGCAGCAGCACATCGCGTGCCCGTCTTGCGGCACTTACAACAAGCGCCAGGTCCTCGAGGTCTGAGCGGCTGGTGAGAGGCACTGTGTCAGTCCCCAAGAAGGCGGAAGACGCCAAGGCGGACCCACCCGCCAAGAAGAAGGCGGACACCCAGGCCTCGTCCCACACGCTTCTGGAAGGGCGGCTCGGCTATCAGCTCGAGTCCGCCCTTCTGGTGCGCGCGCTGACCCACCGTTCCTACGCGTACGAGAACGGCGGTCTGCCGACGAACGAGCGGCTGGAGTTCCTCGGTGACTCCGTCCTCGGCCTCGTCGTCACGGACACGCTGTACCGCACCCACCCCGACCTGCCCGAAGGCCAGCTGGCCAAGTTGCGGGCCGCGGTGGTCAACTCGCGTGCGCTGGCGGAGGTGGGCCGTGGGCTCGAACTCGGCTCCTTCATCCGGCTCGGCCGCGGTGAAGAGGGCACGGGCGGCCGGGACAAGGCGTCCATTCTCGCCGACACCCTCGAAGCGGTGATCGGCGCGGTCTATCTCGACCAGGGCCTCGACGCGGCCTCCGAACTGGTGCACCGCCTGTTCGACCCGCTGATCGAGAAGTCCTCGAACCTCGGTGCCGGCCTGGACTGGAAGACCAGCCTCCAGGAACTCACCGCGACCGAAGGGCTCGGCGTCCCCGAGTACCTGGTCACGGAGACCGGCCCGGACCACGAGAAGACCTTCACTGCTGCCGCCCGCGTCGGAGGCGTCTCGTACGGCACCGGCACCGGCCGCAGCAAGAAGGAGGCGGAGCAGCAGGCCGCGGAATCCGCGTGGCGGTCCATCCGGGCCGCGGCGGACGAGCGTGCCGAGGAGGCGGCGGCCCAGCCGGCCGCCGAAGCCGCGGAAGTACCGTCGGCCTCCGCCTGACCGCCCGATTCACCTGTTCCACCCGATACACCGCGTGTCCCGAACGCCCGTCCCCGGCCAGGGGCGGGCGTTCGGCTCGTCGTCCACCGTCCGCCCGAGGGGGAGGCCATGCCCGAGTTGCCAGAGGTGGAGGTCGTACGGCGCGGCCTTGAGCGCTGGGTCGCCCACCGGACCGTCGCCGACGCGGAGGTGCTGCACCCGCGTGCGGTGCGCCGGCACGTCGCCGGCCCCGACGACTTCGCCCACCGGCTGAAGGGCCACCGCGTCGGCACGCCCGGCCGCCGCGGCAAGTACCTGTGGCTGCCCCTGGAGGACACCGGCCAGGCGGTCCTCGCGCACCTCGGCATGAGCGGCCAGCTGCTGGTCCAGGCGCACGAGGCACCCGCCGAGAGGCATCTGCGCGTCCGCGTCCGTTTCACCGACGCCCTCGGCACCGAGCTCCGCTTCGTCGACCAGCGCACCTTCGGTGGCCTCTCCCTGCACGACACCACCCCGGACGGACTGCCGGACGTCATCGCGCACATCGCCCGCGACCCCCTCGACCCGCTCTTCGACGACGAGGCCTTCCACCTGGCGCTGCGCCGCAAGCGCACCACGGTCAAGCGGGCCCTGCTCGACCAGTCCCTGATCAGCGGCGTCGGCAACATCTACGCGGACGAGGCCCTGTGGCGCGCCCGCCTGCACTACGAACGCCCCACGGCGACTCTCACCCGCCCCCGCACCACCGAACTCCTCGACCACGTCCGGGACGTGATGAACGCCGCCCTCGCCGTGGGCGGCACCAGCTTCGACAGCCTGTACGTCAACGTCAACGGCGAGTCCGGCTACTTCGACCGCTCGCTCGACGCCTACGGACGTGAGGGCCTGCCCTGCCGCCGCTGCGCCACACCGATGCGCCGCCGGCCGTGGATGAACCGCTCCAGCTACTTCTGCCCCAAGTGCCAGCGGGCGCCGCGGGTCACGCCGTAGGCATCCGCTGCGCGTCGTACCGCTCGCGCGACGCCAGCACCTCGTCCATCCGCCCTTCCAGGCTCTGGATGAGCGCGATCAGCCGACCGGCCACCTCACGGCCGAGCGCCGTGAGTTCGTAGTCCACGCGAGGAGGGTTGGTGGGCTGGGCCTCGCGGTGCACCAGCCCGTCCCGCTCCAGCGCGTGCAGGGTCTGGGCCAGCATCTTCTCGCTGACGCCGTCGACACGGCGCCGCAGTTCGTTGAACCGGAACGGACCCTCGTACAGCGCACCGAGCGTCAGCGCGCCCCAGCGCCCCGTGACGTGCTCCAGGGTGCCGCGCGAGGGACAGGCCCGGGAGAACACGTCGTACGGCAGGTCCTGCTCCGCCGTGCGCTCCTGCGTGGTCGACATGCGTCCAGCGTACGTGAGCGCAGCGCTGCGCCGCAGGTTGCGCTGGGCGGGGGCCGGCGCCGCCGGGGAGGGTCAGTAGCCGAAGTCCTGTGTCCACCAGGGGCCGCCGGAGCCGAAGTGGACTCCGACTCCCAGGGTCTGGAAGTCGCAGTTCAGGATGTTGGCCCGATGGTCGGGGCTGTTCATCCAGGCGTCCATCACGGCCTGGGCGTCGGCCTGGCCGCGGGCTATGTTCTCGCCCCCGAGGCCGGTTATGCCCGCTGCCGCCGCCCGGTCCCAGGGGGTCGCGCCGCCGGGGTCGGTGTGGTCGAAGAAGCCCTGGGTGGCCATGGCCTCGCTGAAGTCCTCGGCCAGTTCGCGCAGGGCGCTGTTCGCGGCCACCGGGCTGCAGCCCGCCGTGGCCCGTTCGTCGTTGACCAGCTTGAGCACCTGGGCCTGGGCGACGGCCTCCTTCGAGACCGCGGGGGGCGCACTGGGCTCCGCGGGTTCCTCGGCGACCGGGCGCGAGGGCGTGGGCGTCGTGCCCGGGGCCGTCTTCGGCTTCTTGGTCTTCGACGGTGTCTCGGCCGGGGCGGCGGGCTTCGAGGCCGGTGCCGAAGGGGAGGGGGAGGCCGGGGGCGGCGAGGAGGACGGCGAGCCGTCGGACGAGGAGGCTCCGGAGGACGAGGAGTCCCCGGAGGGAGCGGACCGGGAGGGCGAGGAGGAGCGGTCGCCGCCGCGGCTCGTGGCGGCGTCGTCACCGCGGCCGGTGTCGGCGCTGCCCGAGGTTCCGCCCTGCTGGGACGGGCTGTTCGCCGGGGTGTCCCGGGCCTGCACCCGGTCGCCGCCGCCGCTGCCGCCGCCGATCCGGTAGTTGTCGAGGCCGGGCACCGCGCCCGTGGCCACCGCCACCGTCCCGATGGCGACCGCGGCGGACACACCGAGCAGGCCGGTGCGTACCGGAGCGGCGGTCCTCCTCCGGCGGCGGCGCCCTCCACCGGGGTGCGGGCCGCCGTCGGGTGTGTAGCCGGTACTGGGGAAGGCGACGGTGCGCCCGGCCTGCGGACTCTCGCCGTCCCCGCCGTCCGCGAACAGGTAGGCGTCGCTCCTGGCGCGGGCCTCGGCGTACGCCTCGGGGTTCAGATAGGGCGCGATCCCCATCGTGGGGGCCTCGCCCGCGTCGGACGCCAGCGGATCGCGGCCCCGTCCGGTCGGCGTACCGTCCGTCTGACGGCCCTGCGCGGCGCGGCCGGCGGCGGAGCGTCGGTGGCGTCCCATGTCCTGGCCTTCCTCGTCCTCGTCCTCGCGCTGGGCGTGCCCTCGCGGTCGACTTGCTCACGATCAACACGGAACTCACACGATCGAGTGAGTTTCAAGTGCGATTCACTGGGTCGGGACGGTACCGCATGGCGCCGGGGGGTGAAGTGTTCCGCGAGACATTGACTGGTTAGGTTGCAGTCATGAGCGAGGATGTACGGCTGGTCGCCTGGGTGCGCGGACAGGTCCAGGGCGTGGGATTCCGCTGGTTCACGCGGGCCAGGGCGCTGGAACTCGGCGGGATGAGTGGTTTTGCTCTCAATTTGGGCGACGGGCGCGTCCAGGTCGTCGCGGAGGGCCCGCGCGAGCGCTGCGAGGGGTTGCTCGACTGGCTGCACGGTGACGACACGCCCGGACGCGTGGACGGTGTCACCGAGATCTGGGACACACCCCGCGGGGGCTACGACGGCTTCGCCATCCGCTGACGCCCTGCCGCACGCGCAGCCGCGGACGTCCCGGACACCCCTCCCCGCACGAGGGCCGGGGGAAAACGGGCAGGTGGTTGCCAAGGACGGCCGCTCGTGGCAGGCTCCGCACGCAGAATGATCGTCACGCCCCCAGGTGTCCCGCAGGAGTCGCAGCGTCGCCGTTTCCCGGCCGCGTACCCCGGGCACCCGCCAATACGGGGCGTGATCGTGTTGACCGTCAAACTTTTTGGTGAGACGCTGAAAGCCCCGCGCACCTTAGCTGTTTGGCATGGTTGAACGGCAGAAAAACTACATAGTGCCAAGCACCGCGGGTGCGATTCCCTCACGACCCACACCGCATCGGTCGGTCACGCATTGTGGAGGACCATCCATCATGGCAAAGGCGCTTCTCGGTTACGTCGGCGGCTCCGACCCTCGACTCCTCGCCGAGATGCGACGGCTCCAGCAGCGCGTCCAGGACCTGGAATCCGAGCTCGGACGAATCCAGGCTGAGAACGACGCGCTGGCGGCTGCCGCTTCTCACGACAGGATCATGGAGAGCATGGAGAGCGTTGACGCACACCAGGCGGAGCCTGCGCTCACCTGATCACTGCATCGCTCCACTACGGCACCGCAGTGGTCGGGCCCGTCCGTACAACCGCTCAGGTGTCAGAGTCTGCAAGGGACGCTTCGGCGTCCCTTCTTTCTTAGCTCCCCGCCTCGACCGGCCTCTACGCCTGAGGCGTCAAGGCGTCCGGCCCGTCGGCCCGTCCCGTCCCAGCCCCGCGCAACCTTTCACCCTCTTCAACGTCTGATGTGCCCTGCGCGTTCACCCGTGAAACCGCGGGGGTCCACCGGTTCGTCGAGTGAGGCACACCCGAAAGGTAGAGTCCGACGGCGTGCACCTGAAGGCCCTGACCCTGCGCGGGTTCAAGTCGTTCGCCTCGGCGACCACGCTCCGGTTCGAGCCGGGCATCACCTGTGTCGTAGGCCCGAACGGCTCGGGCAAGTCCAACGTCGTCGACGCGCTCAGCTGGGTCATGGGCGAACAGGGCGCCAAGTCACTGCGCGGCGGCAAGATGGAGGACGTCATCTTCGCCGGCACCACCGGCCGCCCGCCGCTCGGCCGGGCCGAGGTGTCGCTGACCATCGACAACTCCGACGGGGCACTGCCCATCGAGTACGCCGAGGTCACCATCACGCGGATCATGTTCCGCAACGGCGGCAGCGAGTACCAGATCAACGGCGACACCTGCCGCCTCCTGGACATCCAGGAACTCCTCTCCGACTCCGGCATCGGCCGCGAGATGCACGTCATCGTCGGACAGGGCCAGCTCGACTCCGTCCTGCACGCCGACCCGATGGGCCGCCGCGCCTTCGTCGAGGAGGCCGCCGGCGTCCTCAAGCACCGCAAGCGCAAGGAGAAGGCGCTCAGGAAGCTGGACGCGATGCAGGCCAACCTCGCGCGCGTGCAGGATCTCACCGACGAGTTGCGGCGCCGGCTCAAGCCGCTCGGCCGGCAGGCGGCGGTGGCCCGAAGGGCCGCCGTCATCCAGGCAGACCTCCGGGACGCCCGGCTCCGGCTCCTCGCCGACGACCTCGTACGCATGCGCGAGGCGCTCCAGGCCGAGATCGCCGACGAGGCCGCGCTCAAGGAACGCAAGGAGACCGCCGAGCGGGAGCTGAGCCGGGCGCTGCGCCGCGAGGCGGACCTGGAGGACGAGGTGCGCCGGCTCACCCCGCGCCTCCAGCGGGCCCAGCAGACCTGGTACGAGCTCTCCCAGCTCGCCGAACGGGTGCGCGGCACCGTCTCGCTGGCCGACGCCCGGGTGAAGAGCGCCACCTCCGCGCCGCTCGAGGAGCGCCGGGGCCGCGACCCGGAGGAACTGGAGCGCGAGGCCGCCCGCGTCCGCGAGCAGGAGGCCGGACTCGAAGCGGCGCTGGAGGCGGCCGAGCACGCCCTGGAGGACACGGTCGCCCACCGCGCCGACCTCGAACGCGAACTGGCCATGGAGGAGCGCCGTCTCAAGGACGCCGCACGGGCCATCGCCGACCGCCGTGAGGGCCTGGCCCGGCTCAACGGCCAGGCCGGCGCCGCCCGCTCCCGCGCCGTCTCCGCCCAGGCCGAGATCGAACGGCTGGCCGAGGCCCGGGACGAGTCCAGGGAGCGGGCCGCCGCCGCCCAGGAGGAGTACGAGGCGCTCAAGGCCGAGGTGGACGGACTCGACGCCGACGACCTGGAACTCGCCGAGCGGCACGAGGCGGCCAAGCACCGGCTGGCCGAAGCCGAGGCCGCCCTCGGCGCGGCCCGCGAGGCGGCCACCGCGGCGGAACGCGAACGCGCGGCCACGCAGGCCCGCCACGAGGTGCTCGCGCTCGGACTGCGCCGCAAGGACGGCACCGGCGCACTGCTCGCAGCCGAGGACCGGCTCACCGGCCTGCTCGGACCGGCCGCCGGGCTCCTCACCGTGACACCGGGCCACGAGGCGGCCCTGGCCACCGCCTTCGGCGCCGCCGCCGACGCCCTCGCGGTGACCTCCCCCGCGGCCGCCGCCGACGCCCTCCGCCTGCTGCGCAAGCAGGACTCCGGCCGGGCCGCCCTGCTGCTCGCCGGTGCCCCCGACGAGGTACCGCACGACACGCGCGACGGCGGACCGCCGTACGCCGCCGACCTCGTCCGCGGGCCCGCGGACCTGATGCCCGCCGTACGGCGGCTGCTGCGCGGGATCGTCGTCGTCGCCACCCTGGAGGACGCCGAGGACCTCGTCCACGCCCGCCCCGGGCTGACCGCCGTCACCGCCGAGGGGGACCTGCTGGGCGCCCACTTCGCGCAGGGCGGATCCGCCGGGGCTCCCAGCCTCCTCGAGGTGCAGGCGTCCGTCGACCGGGCCGCCGCCGAGCTGGAGGAGCTGGGCGTGCGGTGCGAGGAACTGGCCGGGGCGCAGGACGCGGCCGTCGCACGGCGCCGCGAGTGCGCGGCGCTCGTCGAGGAGCTGGGGGAGCGGCGCCGCGCCGCCGACCGGGAGAAGTCGTCCGTCGCCCAGCAGCTGGGCCGGCTCGCGGGACAGGCGCGGGGCGCCGCCGGAGAGGCGGAACGGTCCGCCGCCGCGGCGGCCCGGGCGCAGGAGGCGCTCGACCAGGCGCTGACGGAGGCCGAGGAGCTGGCCGAACGCCTGACCGCCGCCGAGGAGATGCCGGCCGAGGAGGAACCCGACACCTCGGCACGCGACCGGCTCGCCGCCGACGGCGCCAACGCCCGCCAGACCGAGATGGAGGCCCGTCTCCAGGTCCGCACCCACGAGGAGCGGGTCAAGGGGCTCGCCGGGCGGGCCGACTCCCTGGACCGGGCCGCCCGCGCCGAACGCGAGGCACGCGCGCGTGCCGAACAGCGACGGGCCAGGCTGCGGCACGAGGCGGCCGTCGCCGAGGCGGTCGCAGCCGGGGCCAGGCAGCTGCTCGCCCACGTCGACGTCTCGCTGACCCGCGCGGACGAGGAGCGCACCCTGGCCGAGGCGGCCAAGGCCCGGCGCGAACAGGAACTGACCGCCGCGCGCGCCGCCGGGCGCGATCTCAAGGCGGAGCTCGACAAGTTGACGGATTCAGTTCACCGGGGCGAGGTACTCGGCGCCGAGCAGCGGCTGCGCATCGAGCAGCTGGAGACCAAGGCGCTGGAGGAACTCGGTGTGGAACCGGCGGGGCTCGCGGCCGAGTACGGCCCCCATCAACCGGTGCCGCCCTCGCCCCCCGCCGAGGGCGAGGAGCTCCCCGAGGACCCCGAGCACCCGCGCAACCTTCCCCGGCCCTTCGTCCGCTCCGAGCAGGAGAAACGGCTGAGGTCCGCCGAACGCGCCTACCAGCAGCTCGGCAAGGTCAACCCGCTGGCGCTGGAGGAGTTCGCGGCGCTGGAGGAACGGCACCAGTTCCTCAGCGAGCAGCTGGAGGACCTGAAGAAGACCCGAGCCGACCTGCTCCAGGTCGTCAAGGAGGTCGACGAACGCGTCGAGCAGGTCTTCACCGAGGCCTTCCGGGACACGGCCCGGGAGTTCGAGGGCGTCTTCGGCCGGCTGTTCCCGGGCGGCGAGGGGCGGCTGATCCTGACCGACCCCGGCAACATGCTCACCACGGGCGTGGATGTCGAGGCCCGGCCCCCGGGCAAGAAGGTCAAGCGGCTGTCGCTGCTCTCCGGCGGGGAACGCTCGCTGACCGCGGTGGCGATGCTGGTGTCGATCTTCAAGGCCCGGCCGAGTCCGTTCTACGTGATGGACGAGGTCGAGGCGGCGCTCGACGACACCAACCTGCAGCGGCTGATCCGGATCATGCAGGAGCTGCAGGAGGCCTCGCAGCTGATCGTCATCACGCACCAGAAGCGCACGATGGAGGTCGCCGACGCGCTCTACGGCGTGTCCATGCAGGGTGACGGGGTGTCGAAGGTCATCAGTCAGCGGCTGCGCTAGGTCCGGGCATACCCAACACGCTAGCTTCAACTCTTGAACACTTTTCATCGTCAGGTGCCGATCAGTGTCTCGGAACTCATAGCTCCGGCGCTATTGACTTCGGAACTTGAAGGCATATTCTCTGCAACGTTGCTTTTACCTTCAGGTTCCTTCAGTGGTGCCTAGAAGGGTGAACCGCCCCGGCAGCGTTGCCGGTAGCCCGAGGAGTACACGTGGCCAGCACATCGCAGGCGCCCAGTCCAGGAGCCAGGACGGCTCACCCCGATCATCTCGGGCACGTCATCTTCATCGCGGCGGCGGCCGCGATGGGCGGTTTCCTGTTCGGTTACGACAGTTCCGTGATCAACGGCGCGGTCGAGGCCATCCGGGACCGCTACGACGTCGGCTCCGCGGTGCTGGCCCAGGTCATCGCCGTCGCCCTGATCGGCTGCGCCATCGGCGCCGCGACCGCCGGCCGTATCGCCGACCGCATCGGCCGGATCCGCTGCATGCAGATCGCGGCCGTCCTCTTCACCGTCAGCGCCGTCGGGTCCGCACTGCCCTTCGCGCTGTGGGACCTCGCCATGTGGCGCGTCATCGGCGGCTTCGCCATCGGCATGGCCTCGGTGATCGGCCCCGCCTACATCGCCGAGGTCTCCCCGCCCGCCTACCGCGGCCGGCTCGGCTCCTTCCAGCAGGCCGCGATCGTCATCGGCATCGCCGTGTCGCAGCTGGTCAACTGGGGTCTGCTGAACGCCGCAGGCGGCGACCAGCGCGGTGAGCTGATGGGCCTGGAGGCCTGGCAGGTCATGCTCGGCGTCATGGTGGTCCCGGCCGTCCTCTACGGCCTGCTGTCCTTCGCCATCCCGGAGTCCCCCCGCTTCCTGATCTCCGTCGGCAAGCGCGAACGCGCCAAGGAGATCCTCGAAGAGGTCGAGGGCAAGGACGTCGACTTCGACGCCCGCGTCGCCGAGATCGAGCACGCCATGCACCGCGAGGAGAGGTCCTCCTTCAAGGACCTGCTCGGCGGCAGCTTCTTCTTCAAGCCGATCGTCTGGATCGGTATCGGCCTGTCGGTCTTCCAGCAGTTCGTCGGCATCAACGTCGCGTTCTACTACTCCGCGACGCTGTGGCAGTCGGTCGGCGTCGACCCGACCCAGTCGTTCTTCTACTCGTTCACGACGTCGATCATCAACATCATCGGCACCGTGATCGCGATGATCTTCGTGGACCGCGTCGGCCGCAAGCCGCTCGCCCTCATCGGCTCGGTCGGCATGGTGATCGGTCTGGGACTGGAGGCCTGGGCCTTCTCCTTCGACCTCGTCGACGGCAAACTCCCGGCCACCCAGGGCTGGGTCGCCCTGGTCGCCGCCCACGTCTTCGTCTTGTTCTTCGCCCTGTCGTGGGGTGTGGTCGTCTGGGTCTTCCTCGGCGAGATGTTCCCCAACCGGATCCGCGCCGCCGCCCTGGGCGTGGCCGCCTCCGCGCAGTGGATCGCCAACTGGGCCATCACCGCGAGCTTCCCGTCGCTGGCCGACTGGAACCTCTCCCTCACCTACGTGATCTACACGGTCTTCGCCGCGCTCTCCATCCCCTTCGTCCTCAAGTTCGTGAAGGAGACGAAGGGCAAGGCGCTGGAGGAGATGGGCTGACCCGCCCGCCCCGAGCCCGGGGAGGGAGGCCAAGTCCCCGCTGCCCCTCTCCCCGTACCGTCCGCCGCCCCGCCCGGTCACTCTCCGGGCGGGGCGGCGGTGCCGTAGGGGCGTCGTGACACCGGGGTGGTGGCCGGGACGGCCCGGTCGGCCGCCGGCACAAGGGCGGACGCCGGGCCGCTCGTGCGCAGGCGCGTCAGACGCTCACGGTCTCGGGCCGCGCGGTCCGGTCCGCGGGTACCACCGGGACGACCACCGGCGGCTTCGGCAGTACGACGTACAGCAGGCCGGAGATCACCACCGTGGCCACCCAGCCGAGGCCGTACTCGCCGATCACGTTGTTGCCCGCGAGGGGGCCGGTGAACCAGTCGGACGTGGTGAACATCAGACCGGCGGTCAGGCCCACCGCCCAGGCGACGACGGCGGCGGGGGAGAAGCCGCCGCGGTACCAGTAGGCGCTGGTGCGGCCGGTGTCGGCCAGGGCCTCGCCGTCGTACTCCCGGCGGCGCAGCATGTCCGCGCCGAACACGCCGACCCAGGCGGAGAAGGCGACCGCGAGCAGCGAAAGGAAGGCGATGAAGGACCCCATGAAGCTGGTCGCCACCAGCATCAGCACGCCGCCGAAGACCAGCGAGATCACGGCGTTCACCGAGACCGCCCAGTGCCGCGGGACCTTGAAGCCCAGGGTCTGCGCGGTGAAACCGGCCGAGTACATCGACATCGAGTTGATCAGCAGCATGCCGACCAGCGCGACCAGCAGGTACGGCACCGCGATCCAGGTCGGCAGGATCTCGCCCAGGAAGGAGACCGGGTCGGCGGCCGAGGCCAGGTCCGGGGTGGAGACCGCCATGACCGCGCCCATCAGCACCATCGGCAGGACGACGATGCCGGCACCGCCGACCGTGACACCCACGATGCCCTTCGAGGAGGCCGTGCGCGGCAGGTACCGGGTGAAGTCCGGCGCGGACGGGATCCAGCTGACGCCACCGGCCGCGATCAGACCCACGCCGGTGATCATCGCGGCCACCGAACCGGCGGACCGGTCGAACACCGCGGACCAGTCGGTGTCGACGACCAGGTAGCCGAGCACCAGCACCGAGAAGGCGCCGAAGAGGTACGCCGCGTACCTGTTGCACTTCTGTACGGCGTTGATGCCGAGTCCGGAGATCGCGAACGTCGCCACCACGAAGGCCAGCAGCGTCACCAGGTCCAGCACACTGTTGGCGCGGATGCCGAACACGATGTCCAGCACGGTGAGCACGGCGTAGGCGCCGGTCACCGCGTTGATCGTCTCCCAGCCCCAGCGGGCGACCCAGATCAGCGAACCCGGCAGCAGGTTGCCCCGCTGGCCGAACACGGCACGCGACAGCGCCATACCGGGGGCGCCGCCGCGTTTCCCGGCGATGCCGATCAGCCCGACCAGCCCGTACGACACGACGGGCGCGGCGCCGGCGACGACCAGGGCCTGCCAGAAGTTGAGCCGGTACGCCACGACGAGGCTCGCGCCCATCGTGAGCAGCAGCACGCTGATGTTGGCGCCGACCCAGGTCGGGAACAGCTCGCGGGTCCTGGCAGTGCGCTCGTGGTCGGGCACCTGCTCGATGCCGCGGGTTTCCAGGGCGCCTTCGTTCTCGGCGGTCTTGCTCATGTGGGGGGTCCGTGCCTCGATCGTGGGGAAGAGGGGGCGTTCGGGACTCTACGCGCGTTGATGCGGCATCCTCCATCGTACTTTGCTCCGACTCGTTCCTTCCGGGGGCCTTTGTCCTTCGGAGGAAACCACACAGGGTCGACAGCGAGGGGCCGCGCCGGGGGTCACGCATACTGGACCCGTTATGGAAATCGTCATCCTTGCTGTAGTCATCGCCGTGGTCGTGATCGGCGCGCTCGGCGGGCTGGTCGTGGGGTCCCGCCGCAAGAAGCAGCTGCCTCCGCCGCCACCCGCCACGCCCGACATCACCGCCCCTCCGGCCGAGCCGCACGTCGGCGACGAGGCCGAGACGCCGCGCGACGAAACGCGCCGGACGATAGAGGAGGTCGACCTCCCGGACGGCGGCACCGCTCCCGCCACCGTCGAGGAGCCGCCCGTCGTCGAAGAGCTCGAGATCCCGCGGATCGAGGTTCCCGAGCCCACCGCCGGCCGACTGGTCCGGCTCCGTGCCCGCCTCTCCCGCTCGCAGAACGCCCTCGGCAAGGGCCTGCTGACCCTGCTGTCGCGGGAGCACCTCGACGAGGACACCTGGGAGGAGATCGAGGACACGCTGCTCACCGCCGACGTCGGCGTGCTGCCCACCCAGGAGCTGGTCGAGCGGCTCCGCGAGCGGGTGAAGGTACTCGGCACCCGCACGCCCGAGGAACTGCGCACCCTGCTGCGCGAGGAGCTGATCGCCCTGGTCGGCCCCGACATGGACCGCGAGGTCAAGACCGAGCCCGCCGCGAGCAAGCCCGGCATCGTGATGGTCGTCGGGGTCAACGGCACCGGCAAGACCACCACCACCGGCAAGCTCGCCCGCGTCCTGGTGGCCGACGGCCGCAGCGTCGTCCTCGGCGCCGCCGACACCTTCCGCGCCGCCGCCGCCGACCAGCTGCAGACCTGGGGCGAGCGGGTCGGCGCGCACACCGTGCGCGGGCCCGAGGGCGGCGACCCGGCCTCCGTCGCGTTCGACGCGGTCAAGGAGGGCAAGGAGATGGGCTCCGACGTCGTGCTCATCGACACGGCCGGCCGCCTGCACACCAAGACCGGCCTCATGGACGAGCTGGGCAAGGTCAAGCGCGTGGTGGAGAAGCACGCGCCGCTGGACGAGGTGCTGCTCGTGCTCGACGCCACGACCGGCCAGAACGGGCTGATCCAGGCCCGGGTCTTCGCCGAGGTCGTCGACGTCAGCGGCATCGTGCTCACCAAACTGGACGGCACGGCCAAGGGCGGCATCGTGGTCGCCGTGCAGCGCGAGCTGGGTGTGCCGGTCAAGCTGATCGGACTCGGCGAGGGTGCGGACGACCTGGCACCGTTCGAACCGGAGGCCTTCGTGGATGCCCTCATCGGCGAGTGACGCCGCCTCCCGGTGCCGTGCGCACCGCGGCACGCGCGCACGGCGAAGCGCCCGCCTCCCCGACCGGGGGACGGGCGCTTCGCCGTGCCGTGCTGCCCGCCGGGGCCGCCGTGGCTGTCTGGGGCCGCCGGGGCCGTCTGGCAGCCTGCCGGTGCCGGGCAGGTCCTGAGCACGAGCCGGGTGCGGGATGTGCGGGTGGGGTGCTGGTGCGCTGGTGCGGTGGTGGTGTGCGGCGGTGCGGTGGCGTGCGGAGGGTGGTGGCGGCGGACGCGGGTGACGGCCGCCGGTGCCCGGCGTGCCGCCTGCCGCTCCCCGGCGCGCACCCGCGGCCCGGAGGCCGCGCGTGCGGGCCCGGGAAACCCGGTGATGGCGCCTGCCGGTGTCCGACGGGTGCGTGTGCCGCGTGCGTGCGACGCTGTCCGGCCGCGTGAAGCGCGGAGGGGTGCGGACGGGAACGAGCCGACGCTCCTGGCCGCAGGGCCGGAGCCCGGCCCTGCGGCGTGCAGGCGTGCCGGTGGTCGCGCCGGCCTAAGCCCGTGAGCGGTGGGCCAGGTACGCCAGTGTCCCCAGCAGCAGTCGGGCCGCCGGTGGCTTCGTGGCCGAGTCGAGGGCCGGGGGGCGCAGCCAGCGCACCGGGCCACGGCCACCACGGTCGGAGGGCGGGGCCGTGACGTACGTACCGGGGCCGAGGCCGTGCAGGTCGAGGGCGGACGGGTCGTCCCAGCCCATGCGGTAGAGCAGCCCCGGCAGTTCGGCCGCGGCGCCCGGCGCGACGAAGAAGTGGGCGCGGCCCTGCGGGGTCGCCGCGACCGGACCGAGCGGGAGGCCCATGCGTTCCAGCCGGGCCAGCGCCCGCAGCCCGGCGGGCTCGGCCACCTCGATCACGTCGAAGGTCCGGCCGACCGTCAGCATCACCGCGGCCCCGGGGAACTGGGCCCAGGCCTCGCCCGCCTCGTCCAGCGTCGCCCCGGCGGGAACCTCGGGCGCGAAGTCCAGGGGGTGCGCGCCCGGCGCCGGACAGTCGGGCAGGCCGCACGAGCAGGCACCCGCGGCGGCCCGGGCGCCCGGCACCACGTCCCAGCCCCACAGCCCGGTGCACTCGGCCACGACGGTGCACTCCGAGGCGCGGCCGCGGCGGCGCGCGCCGGACCGGATCTCGCGCGTGCCCCGACTGCTGCCGATGCCGATCGTGAAGCCCATGCCCCCTCCAACGGGTCCGACGCAGCGGCGGTTACGCAGCGGACGTGAAACGTGACTCTCCGTCTCCAACTCCCCACTCCGGCGCCGTTCAGACAGCGCCCGGAAGTGCCCCGGGTGGTGCGCTCGACGACGTGCGCCCCCGAGTGCACCGTTGCACCGGCTTCCGGTGGGCCTGTGTCAAGTGAATCGCGTACCGGCCACCGCGAGTTCATTCGAAGGGGTGGCGAATGGTGGCGATTCCGCAATCGCCATGGCTGGACGCGTGATCGTAGGACTACTTTGTGTGCATGGAGCCTTGGGGCACATGCACTTGTGGGTATGCCGGAGGCAACCCGGCCCTCCGTTCGAAGGGTGGCAACCACCGGACGGAAGGCCGTAACCACGGGCATTCTGATAGGGCTTGGCGCACTCGGCGACAGGTGGTCTCAGGGATGGGGGCGTTCCAGTGAGCGGCAACGGCGGAAGCGGTACGAGCGCGGGGAGCGCGTCGCACGCTGACAAGCGCTCGAACGAGCTGCTCACCTCCTGGTTCGCCCGCAGCGGCTGGTCCAAGGGCGAGCTGGCACGCCAGGTCAACCGCCGGGCCCGCCAGTTGGGTGCCAGCCACATCTCCACCGACACCTCGCGGGTGCGCCGCTGGCTCGACGGCGAGAACCCGCGCGAGCCGATCCCGCGGATCCTGTCCGAGCTGTTCTCCGAGCGCTTCGGCGTCGTCGTGTCCGTCGAGGACCTGGGCCTGCGCTCCACCCGCCCGACGCCCTCCGCGACCGGCGTCGACCTCCCCTGGACGGGCCCGCAGACCGTGGCCCTGCTCAGCGAGTTCTCGCGCAGCGACCTGATGCTGGCGCGGCGCGGCTTCCTCGGGAGCTCGCTGGCCCTCTCCGCGGGCCCGTCCCTCATCGAGCCCATGCAGCGCTGGCTCGTCCCCGCGCCCCCCGCCACCTCGCCGACCACACGGGAGCCCGCGGCGCCCACCACGCGCGCGCGTGGCCGCCTCTCCAGGCCGGAGCTGGACCTGCTGGAGTCCACGGCCGTGATGTTCCGCCGCTGGGACGCACAGTGCGGCGGCGGTCTGCGCCGCAAGGCGGTGGTCGGCCAGCTGCACGAGGTGACCGACCTGCTCCAGGAGCCCCAGACCGAGACGACCCGCGCCAAGCTCTTCAAGGTCGCCGCCGAGCTGGCCGAGCTGGCCGGCTGGATGTCGTACGACGTGGGGCTCCAGCCCACCGCGCAGAAGTACTTCGTACTCGCCCTGCACGCCGCCAAGGAGGCCGGGGACCGGCCGCTCGGCTCGTACATCCTCTCCAGCATGAGCCGTCAGATGATCCATCTCGGCCGGCCCGACGACGCCCTGGAGCTGATCCACCTCGCGCAGTACGGCAGCCGGGACTGCGCCGGCCCCCGCACCCAGTCGATGCTGTACGCGATGGAGGCCCGCGCCTACGCCAACATGGGACAGCCCGGCCGCTGCAAACGGGCGGTGCGCATGGCCGAGGACACCTTCGCCGAGGCCGACGAGTGGGACGAGCCCGACCCCGACTGGATCCGCTTCTTCTCCGAGGCCGAGCTGTACGGGGAGAACAGCCACTCCTTCCGCGACCTCGCCTACGTGGCCGGCCGCAGCCCCGCCTACGCCTCCCTCGCCGACCCCCTGATGCGCCGGGCCGTGGAGCTGTTCGCCAAGGACGACGAGCACCAGCGCTCCTACGCGCTGAACCTGATCGGCATGGCCACCGTGCACCTGCTGCGCCGCGAGGCCGAGGAGAGCACCGTCCTGGTCGTCGAGGCCATGGGGATCGCCAAGAAGGTCCGCTCCGAACGCGTCAACACCCGCATCCGCAAAACCGTCGACACGGCCGTACGCGATTTCGGCGACCTCGGCGAGGTCGTCGACCTCACCGAACGGCTCGCCGTCGAACTGCCGGAGACCGCCGAAGCGGTCTGACCCCCACCAGCCCCGGCCGCGGCCGGCCCTCCCGAACTGCCCGACTCGGCTCCCCCATGCCAGGTCATTCGGAGGCCCGCCGCGGCCGGCTCGTGTTCCGGCCGGGCCCTCGCACCACGACACGGCCGCCCGGTCCCGCACCCGGCAGTTCACCGACGCGTAACACGCACGGCGCCTTCGTCACGGCGGCGAAACAACGGGGGGCGTCCACCGAAACCGCGCTGCGCCAATCTCATGGCGCATAACCGGCCCACCCCTCACGCCCGCACAGGCTTCGCCCGCACGGGGCCGTACCAACGACGAGGAGACGCCGATGGCTCCAGCCATCACGCTTGCCGCGGAGACGCAGCTCTCTGCCGCCAACACAGGCTTCATGCTCATCTGCTCCGCCCTGGTGATGCTCATGACGCCGGCCCTGGCCTTCTTCTACGGAGGCATGGTCCGCGTCAAAAGCACCCTGAACATGCTGATGATGAGCTTCATCAGCCTCGGCATCGTCACCGTCCTGTGGGTGCTCTACGGCTTCTCCATGGCGTTCGGCACCGACTCCGGCAGCCTCGTCGGCTGGAACTCCGACTGGGTCGGGCTCAGCGACATCGGCCTGACCGAGCTGTGGGACGGCTACACCATCCCCGTCTTCGTCTTCCTGGTCTTCCAGCTCATGTTCGCCGTCCTCACCCCCGCCCTGATCAGCGGTGCCCTCGCGGACCGCGTGAAGTTCACGGCCTGGGCGCTGTTCATCGCCCTGTGGGTGACGATCGTCTACTTCCCCGTGGCCCACTGGGTCTGGGGCACCGGAGGCTGGGCCTTCGAGCTGGGCGTGATCGACTTCGCGGGCGGTACGGCCGTGCACATCAACGCCGGTGCCGCGGCGCTCGGCGTGATCCTGGTCATCGGCAAACGGGTCGGCTTCAAGAAGGACCCGATGCGCCCGCACAGCCTGCCGCTGGTCATGCTCGGCGCGGGCCTGCTGTGGTTCGGCTGGTTCGGCTTCAACGCCGGCTCGTGGCTCGGCAACGACGACGGCGTCGGCGCGCTGATGTTCGTCAACACCCAGGTCGCCACCGGTGCCGCCGTCCTCGGCTGGCTCGCCTACGAGAAGATCCGGCACGGTGCCTTCACCACCCTGGGCGCGGCCTCCGGCGCCGTCTCCGGCCTGGTGGCCATCACCCCGGCCGGTGGCGCGGTCTCCCCGCTGGGCGCGATCGCCGTCGGCCTCGTCGCCGGTGTGGTCTGCGCGATGGCCGTCGGCCTGAAGTACCGGTTCGGCTACGACGACTCGCTCGACGTCGTGGGCGTGCACATGGTCGGCGGAATCCTCGGCTCGCTGCTCGTCGGCCTCTTCGCCAGCGGCAAGGGCCAGTCCGACGTCCAGGGCCTCTTCTACGGCGGCGGCCTCGACCAGTTCTGGAAGCAGTGCGCCGGTGTCTTCGGCATCCTCGCCTATTCCCTGGTCGTCTCCGCGGTCCTCGCCCTCCTGCTGGACAAGACGATCGGCATGCGGGTACCGGAGGACGTCGAGGTGGCCGGCATCGACCAGGCCGAGCACGCCGAGACCGCATACGACTTCAGCGGCGCCGGCGGCGGTGCCGCCCGCACGACCGCCACGCCGGCCGCCTCCGTGGCCGGGTCGGCCCCGAGCAAGAAGGTGGACGCATGAAGCTCATCACCGCCGTCGTCAAGCCGCACCGGCTCGACGAGATCAAGGAGGCCCTCCAGGCCTTCGGGGTCCACGGCCTGACCGTCACCGAGGCCAGCGGCTACGGCCGCCAGCGCGGACACACCGAGGTCTACCGGGGTGCCGAGTACACCGTCGACCTGGTCCCCAAGATCCGTATCGAGGTCCTGGTCGAGGACGACGACGCCGAGCAGCTGATCGACGTAGTGATCAAGGCGGCCCGCACCGGCAAGATCGGTGACGGCAAGGTGTGGTCGGTCCCCGTCGACACGGCCGTGCGGGTCCGGACCGGTGAGCGCGGTCCGGACGCGCTCTGAGGCAGTTCTGAGGCACGGGAACGGAACAGGAGTCGCCGGGTGACGAGTACGGACGTGACGCGAGAAGCAGAGGACTCGGGACCCGGCGGCTACGCGGCGGCCCGGCTGCGCCTCCTCACCGAGGGGGCGCGGTCCGGGCCGCCGCGCCGTAGGGCGCTGGCCGAACTGACGGACGACTGGCTGGCGGGCCTCTTCGGCGCGGGCACCGAGGGACACGCGGGTGTGTCGCTCGTCGCGGTCGGCGGCTACGGACGCGGCGAGCTGTCCCCGCGCAGCGACCTGGACCTCCTCCTGCTGCACGACGGCCGTGACGACAAGGCGGTCGCCGCCCTCGCCGACCGCCTCTGGTACCCGGTCTGGGACCTCGGCCTCGCCCTCGACCACTCCGTACGCACCCCCCAACAGGCCCGGAAGACCGCGGGCGACGACCTGAAGGTCCAGCTCGGTCTCCTGGACGCCCGCCACCTGGCCGGAGACCTCGGCCTGACCGCCGCCCTGCGCACCGCCGTCCTCGCCGACTGGCGCAACCAGGCCCCCAAGCGCCTCCCGGAACTCCGCGATCTGTGCGCCGGGCGCGCCGAACGCCAGGGCGAACTCCAGTACCTGCTGGAGCCCGATCTCAAGGAGGCCAGGGGCGGCCTGCGCGACGCCACCGCGCTGCGTGCCGTCGCCGCCTCCTGGCTCGCCGACGCCCCGCGCGAGGGCCTCGCCGACGCCCGGCGCCGACTGCTCGACGTACGCGACGCGCTTCACCTGACGACCGGCCGGGCGACCGACCGGCTGGCGCTGCAGGAACAGGACCAGGTGGCGGCCGAGCTGGGTCTGCTGGACGCCGACGCGCTGCTGCGGCAGGTGTACGAGGCGGCCCGCGTCATCTCCTATGCCGGTGACGTCACCTGGCGCGAGGTGGGCCGCGTGCTGCGCTCGCGCTCCGTGCGGCCGCGGCTGCGCGCCATGATGAACGGCGGGAAACCGGCCGCGGATCGATCACCGCTCGCCGAGGGCGTCGTGGAGCAGGACGGCGAGGTGGTGCTCGCCCGTACCGCGCGCCCCGAACGTGATCCCGTACTCCCGCTGCGCGCCGCGGCCGCCGCCGCACAGGCCGGGCTCCCGCTCTCCCTGCACGCCGTACGGCGCCTTGCGGTCACCGCGCGCCCCCTGCCCACGCCCTGGCCCGCCGAGGCCCGTGAGCAACTGGTGACCCTGCTGGGTTCGGGTCGGCCCACGGTGCCGGTCTGGGAGGCGCTGGAGGCCGAGGGCCTGGTCACCCGGCTGTTGCCCGACTGGGAGCGGGTCCGCTGCCGCCCGCAGCGCAACGCCGTGCACCTGTGGACCGTCGACCGGCACCTGATCGAGACCGCCGTCCGCGCCGCCGGATTCACCCGCCGTGTGCACCGCCCCGACCTGCTCCTGGTCGCCGCACTGCTGCACGACATCGGCAAGGGCTGGCCCGGCGACCACTCCGTGGCCGGTGAGACCATCGCCCGGGACGTCGCCGCCCGCATCGGCTTCGACCGTGCCGACGCGGCCGTACTCGCCACCCTCGTGCGCCACCACCTCCTGCTCGTGGAGACCGCCACCCGGCGCGACCTCGACGACCCGGCCACCGTGCGCGCGGTCGCGGGGGCGGTCGGCTCGGAGCACACGCTGGAGCTGCTGCACGCCCTGACCGAGGCGGACGCGCTGGCCACCGGGCCGGCCGCCTGGTCGTCCTGGCGCGCCTCCCTCGTCGCCGACCTGGTGAAACGGGTCGCGGGAGTGCTGGCCGGCGACCCGGAGGCCGAACCCGCGGCGGCCACGCCCACCGCGGAGCAGGAGCGGCTCGCCGTCGAGGCCTTCCGCACGGGCGGTCCCGTACTGGCGCTGCGCGCCCAGACGCAGCCACCGGCCGATCCCGCGCCGGGCGATCATCCGTCGGCCGGCCCCGCGGCGGTCACCGGACCCGAGCCGCTCGGCGTGGAACTGCTGATCGCCGTACCCGACCAGGCGGGTGTGCTCCCGGCGGTGGCCGGGGTCCTGGCCATGCACCGGCTGACCGTGCGCGCCGCCGAGCTGCGCTCCCTCCCGCTGCCGGACGGCGTCGACGGCTCCGTCCTGCTCCTCGACTGGCGGGTCGCCGCCCAGTACGGCTCCCTGCCCCAGGTCGCCCGGCTCCGCGCCGACCTGGTCAGGGCCCTGGACGGCACCCTGGACATCGCCGGGCGGCTCGCCGAGCGGGACGCCGCCCATCCCCGGCGCCGGGGCGTGGAGCCGCCCCCGCCCCGGGTGGCCGTCGCCCCGACCGCGTCCCGCCTTGCCACGGTGATCGAGGTCCGCGCCCAGGACGCGCCGGGCCTGCTGTTCCGGATCGGGCGCGCGCTGGAGGCGGCGGGCGTGCGGGTCCGCAGCGCGCACGTGTCGACCCTGGGGGCGAACGCGGTGGACGCCTTCTACGTCACCGGCCCGCAGGGCGCGCGGCTGCCGGGGGAGGAGGCGGGGAACGTGGCGCGGACACTGGAGGAGGCGCTGCGGGGCCGGTCCTGACGGGATCCGCCCGCGGAATGCGGCGGGCGGGGACGAATGTCCTGCCGAGGCAGATACCCTGGAAGACGCTCAGACCGCCCCCGACTCCGAGGACCGACGCCACCGTGTTCGATACCCTCTCCGACCGCCTTAGCGCGACTTTCAAAAATCTCCGCGGCAAGGGCAGGTTGTCCGAGGCGGACATCGACGCCACGGCCCGCGAGATCCGCATCGCGCTCCTCGAGGCCGACGTGGCCCTGCCCGTCGTGCGCGCGTTCATCAAGCGCGTCAAGGAACGCTCCCTGGGCGCCGAGGTCTCCAAGGCGCTCAACCCCGCCCAGCAGGTCCTCAAGATCGTCAACGAGGAACTGGTCGGCATCCTCGGCGGTGAGACCCGCCGCCTGCGCTTCGCCAAGCAGCCGCCGACCGTGATCATGCTGGCCGGTCTGCAGGGTGCCGGTAAGACCACCCTCGCGGGCAAGCTGGGCCGCTGGCTCAAGGAGCAGGGCCACTCTCCGCTGCTCGTGGCCTGCGACCTCCAGCGCCCCAACGCCGTCAACCAGCTGAGCGTCGTCGCCGAGCGCGCCGGCGTCGCGGTCTACGCGCCGGAGCCGGGCAACGGCGTCGGCGACCCGGTCAAGGTGGCCGAGGACTCCATCGAGTTCGCCAAGGCCAAGGTCCACGACCTGGTCATCGTCGACACCGCCGGCCGCCTGGGCATCGACCAGGAGCTGATGCGGCAGGCCGCGGACATCCGCGACGCCGTCTTGCCGGACGAGATCCTCTTCGTCGTCGACGCGATGATCGGCCAGGACGCCGTCAACACCGCCGAGGCCTTCCGCGACGGCGTCGGCTTCGACGGCGTGGTGCTGTCCAAGCTCGACGGCGACGCCCGTGGTGGTGCGGCCCTGTCGATCGCCTCGGTGACCGGCAAGCCGATCATGTTCGCGTCCAACGGCGAGAAGCTCGAGGACTTCGACGCCTTCCACCCGGACCGGATGGCCTCCCGCATCCTCGACATGGGTGACCTGCTCACCCTGATCGAGCAGGCGGAGAAGACGTTCAGCCAGGAAGAAGCCGAGGCGATGGCCTCGAAGCTGGCGTCCAAGAAGGGCCAGGACTTCACCCTGGACGACTTCCTGGCCCAGATGGAGCAGGTCCGCAAGATGGGCTCCATCTCCAAGCTGCTCGGCATGCTGCCGGGCATGGGCCAGATGAAGGACCAGATCAACAACCTCGACGAGCGCGACGTCGACCGCACGGCCGCCATCATCAAGTCGATGACCCCGGCCGAGCGCCAGGAGCCCACGCTCATCAACGGCTCGCGCCGCGCACGTATCGCCAAGGGCTCCGGTGTCGAGGTCAGCGCGGTGAAGAACCTGGTCGAGCGGTTCTTCGAGGCCCGCAAGATGATGTCCCGCATGGCCCAGGGCGGCGGCATGCCCGGTATGCCGGGGATGCCCGGCATGGGGGGCGGGCCCGGCCGGCAGAAGAAGCAGCAGAAGAAGGCCAAGGGCAAGCAGCGCTCCGGCAACCCGATGAAGCGCAAGCAGCAGGAGCAGGAGGAGGCCGCCCGCCGCGCCGCCGCCGCGCAGAGCGGGGGCGCCCTCGGGCTGCCGCAGCAGGGCGGCCAGGACTTCGAGCTGCCGGACGAGTTCAAGAAGTTCATGGGCTGACAGCCCGTTTGCCGCACGTGCACGACGCCGGGGCGTCCCCTCGCTCAAGGGGGCGCCCCGGCGTCGTACACGCAGATGCCCGCGCGGCTCCCCTGTCGTAGCGTCCGGATCTGGTCATCCGTCCCCGCCGCGCAAGGCCCCGGAGCCGCTCCGGCGCACCGAGGGCACCCCCGGGCGGGCCCCGGACCCCCACCAGACCGCCGTCCGGCGGCAGACGGATGCGCGGCGGCTGGTGGAACCCGGTCCCGGCCGCGCTGATCGTCCACCTCATCGCCGACCTCGTGCCGTCCTTCGTCAACGGGGGTGACGAGCCGGCCCTCTCCTGCACGGAGTTCAGCGAAACAGGCCGACGAGGGCGACCGGCCGACGAAGGACGACCACGAGAGGTGAGCGGCTTTTCCAACCGGGTGCCGCGGGTGCCGCTCCTACTTCTGCGGGAACTTCCAGACGTAGGGCTCGCTGTCGTCCTCCGACCAGTGCACCTCCACGCTCGTCGCGTCCGCGGGGATCACGTAGGTCTCGCAGAAGACGTGGCTCTCGCCCTGCTTCCAGCTCTCTACGTCGTACGGGTCCTCGCAGCCCGGCGCGTCCTCGGAAGCGCCGATGAGGACGCCGCCGCGTCGGCCGTCGGCGAACACCGTGGCACCGTCGTGCACCTCGGAGCCCTCGGTCAGGGCCGGTCCGCTCTTGTGGGTGTACTCGAGGTACGCGGTGGCCAGCACCCTGTCCGCGGCGTCCGCGGCGTCCGCCACCGCCTTCGCGGCCTCCGCCTCGGTGCCCACCTCGACCTTCTGGGCCACAACGCCGTACGTGACCACGCCGGGGTCCTCCTCGACCTTGCCCGTCGCGCTCTCGCCCTTCGCCATGTCACCGCCCGACGCCGCCTGAGAGGGCGAGGGCGAAGCCTCGGTGGTCGCCGAACTCTTCGCGTCTGCGCCGGCGTCGTCGTCGCCGCCCCCGCACGCGGTGAGGGCCAGGGCGAGGACGGCGACGGGCGCGGCGAGACGCAGCGCGGTCGTGTGGTACGGCACTACAGGCTCCTGTATGCAGATGTGTCTGTTCCCCCGAACGGTCGATCACAGTAGAGGCCCATGATCCTCCGGGGGAAACCGCAGAAGCCCGGGACCTGCTTCTTCACACCATTCACACCTGCATCGGAAGAAGTGCGTCAAGAGCCGCACAGGTGTCGCATGTATCCGGTCGGAACCGACAGGAAGTCGTCGGGAAGGGTCGCACGGGCCCTCAAGGGATCCGGGCGATCAGGTAGCGGAACACGTTCGGCATCCACACGGTCCCGTCCGGCCGCCGGTGCGGATGCAGGGCCTCCGTCAGCTCCTTGTCGACCTGCTCCCGGTCGGTCGCCGCGACCGCCGCGTCGAACAGCCCGGTCGACAGCAGCCCGCGCACCGCGCTGCCCGCGTTCGCGTAGCCGAACGGGCACGCCACCCGGCCAGAGCCGTCCGGCCTGAGCCCGGCCCGCTGGGCGACCTCCTCCAGGTCGTCGCGCAGGGCGGGCCTCCACCTGCCCGCGCTGCGCAGCGGGTCGGCGAGTTTGGTGGCCACCCGCAGCACCGACGTCGTGGCGCACCGCTCCGGCGGGCCCCAGCCGGCCAGCACCACGGCCGCCCCCCGCGCGGCGAGCGGCGTGGCCCCGGCGAGCAGTTCACCGAGCCCCTCCGAGTCGCCCGCTGGGCACCCGGTGGGCTCGAAGGCGGTCACCAGGGTGAACGCCGGAGCCGACGGGTCCGCCGCGTCCTGGGGCGAACCCTCGACGATCCGTGGTGCGTCGGCACGCGCGCGCGTGCTCCGTGCCCCGGGTGGCTCCGGAGCCCCGGAGTCCTCGGACAGCAGGCGCTGCCGGGCCAGGGCCAGGAGTTCCGGAGAGCGCGAGTCGACCCCGGTCACCGCGGCACCGCGCGAGGCGGCCATCAGCAGTGCGAGACCGGAGCCGCAGCCCAGGCCCAGCACCCGGGTGCCGCCGCCCACGTCCAGTCGCTCGTAGACGGCCTCGTAGAGCGGTACGAGCATCCGCTCCTGTATCTCGGACCAGTCACGCGCGCGTGCACGCAGGTCAACGTGAGGTGTCGTCCCCGCGTGAGATGGGTGCTGCCGCACGAGCGTAGGTGTCATAGGAAAGTGCCCCAATCGCCGAGTGTTGCCGCCGTGCCCGATTCCGTGGCCCCCGTGCAGTGCGCTCGCACTCCCCCCGTATGCCAGGAAACTCCGGGCTTGCCGTGGCGTCCAGTGGTAGCGGGGCCCGGTTTGCCCGATCCCCGTCAGCGTGGCGAGATTTCACTTCCCGGCAACGTGGCCCGGCCGCGCGATATCCCGGGTGGCCCCGTGTCCGCCCCTTGGCCGGATGGCCGGATCGTGCCGGTGGACGATGACAGTGGGTGGCCGCGAGGCCGACGAGGCGGTTCCGGCCAAGGTCGGCGGGCCCGGCGGTCACCGCACGGTGCCCGGACGCGCCGGGGGCGGGGCGGTGCCGCCCGCCGGCGGCACACCGGGTAACGTCGCATCGGTCGATGTGCCCCTCGGACGATGTTCCTCCGACGCGACAGCGACCGAAACGCCTCTTGCGCACCCGCGGGTTCCACGCCCCCGGCGCGTGGACAGGGGCTACGCGCCGGCGCGTACGTCGGACTACGCACCAGCTTGGTATGAGCTGTGAGGCTTCTCCGCAGATCAGCGCACCCGCCCTCGTCGGGACGCATCAGTGGCAACTGACGGGTACGTGCAAATTATTTGAGATGCCCCGGAATAGGAACACAGCGGCACTCCGGCTCGTTGTCATTACGTGAGCACGACACCACCTGTTCTCGCCGCAGAGCTGGCGCAGGCGTGGGCCGACATTCAGCGGCACCACACCGAGCTGCCCGATCTTGCCGCGCCCGAATCCCTGATCGGAGAGTCGTCGTCCGCCTGCGGGCACGCGCTCTCCTTCGAGCGACTGCTTCATGAGGCAGTCCACGGCATCGCCGCCGCACGCGGAGTACGCGACACCTCCCGCGCGGGGCGCTACCACAACCGCCGATTCCTCGCGATCGCCGAGGAACTGGGCCTGGACCATCCCGAGGAGCCGCATCCCAGCAGTGGCTTCTCGCTGGTCACGCTCACTCCCGAGGCGAAGCGCCGCTACCGGCCGACGATCGAACGCCTCCAGCGTGCGCTGAAGGCCCACACCGCCGCCACCGCGACCGACTCGGCCCGCAGCTTCCGCGGTCCGGCCGCCCGCCACGGCTCCTCCGGGGGAGGGGTGCGCGTGAAGGCGGTCTGCGACTGCGGGCGCAATGTGCGGGTCGTCCCGTCGGTGCTGGCCCAGGCCCCCATCGTGTGCGGCGGCTGCGGCAAGCCGTTCCGGATCCCGGAGGTGGTCGGCGCGGGGATGAGCTGACGATCCGGCTGCTCGTGGCAGCCGGATCGGGGCGGGTGCCGTCGTCCCGGAGCCGAGTGGTCCGCCCAGCGGTGCGGACCCGGATCCCCCGGTCCGACGGCCCTGTCCGCGTGTGGCACAATGGCTAGCCGTACTCGACAGTCGCACAGGACCCCTCTCTCCTCCGGCTGACGCGTCCATCGGGCACTCGGGTACCGCAACCCCACGCGGCTCTCTCGCCGTGCCCAATCACGTCAAATCCAGGAGAACCCACTCCCGTGGCAGTCAAGATCAAGCTGAAGCGTCTGGGCAAGATCCGTTCGCCTCACTACCGCATCGTCGTCGCCGACTCCCGTACCCGCCGTGACGGCCGGGCCATCGAGGAGATCGGCAAGTACCACCCGACGTACAACCCGTCGGTGATGGAGGTCGACGCCGAGCGTGTCGCGTACTGGCTCGGTGTCGGCGCCCAGCCGACCGAGCCCGTGCTCGCCATCCTGAAGAAGACCGGCGACTGGCAGAAGTACAGGGGCGAGCCCGCCCCGGCGCCGCTGCTGCAGCCGGCCGAGAAGGCGGCCCGCCCGACCTTCGAGGCGATCGGTGGCGAGGACGAGGGCAAGGGTGAGGCGATCACCCAGAAGAAGAAGGCCGACAAGAAGGACGAGGCCGCCGCTGAGTCCTCCTCGTCCGAGTCGACCGAGGCCTGAGCATGCTCGAGGAGGCTCTCGAGCACCTCGTGAAGGGCATCGTCGACAATCCTGACGATGTGCAGGTCGCCTCGCGCGACCTGCGTCGCGGACGTGTGCTCGAGGTCCGGGTCCACCCGGACGACCTCGGCAAGGTGATCGGCCGCAACGGCCGCACCGCACGCGCGCTGCGCACCGTCGTGGGCGCCATCGGCGGCCGCGGTGTCCGCGTCGACCTCGTCGACGTGGACCACGTCCGCTGACGCCAATCGCAGCACCGGCTCGGGCCGGGGAGGGCCACTGGGCCGTCCCCGGCCCGCAGTCGTATGAGCCGCGGTCGTACGAGCCGTGACCGGTGCCGTACGAGTCGTGACCGGTGCCGTACGAGCCGTACCGGTTCGTCGCAGTTCCGACAGGAGATCAAGCACAGTGCAGCTGGTAGTCGCGCGCATCGGCCGCGCCCACGGGATCAAGGGCGAGGTGACCGTCGAGGTCCGCACCGACGAGCCGGAGCTGAGGCTCGGGCCCGGTGCCGTACTGACCACCGATCCCGCCTCCACCGGACCGCTCACCATCGAGACCGGCCGCGTGCACAGCGGCCGCCTCCTGCTGCGCTTCGCCGGCGTCCACGACCGCACCGGAGCCGAGGCGCTGCGCAACACCCTCCTCATCGCCGACGTGGACCCGGACGAGCGCCCCGAGGACGAGGACGAGTACTACGACCACCAGCTGGTCGACCTGGACGTGGTGACCGCCGACGGCACCGAGGTCGGCCGGATCAGCGAGATCTCCCACCTGCCCACGCAGGACCTCTTCGTGGTGGAGCGTCCAGACGGCGGCGAGGTCTACGTGCCGTTCGTCTCCGAGATCGTCACCGAGATCGACCTGGACCGGCAGCGCGCGGTCATCGACCCGCCGCCCGGCCTGATCGACGACCGGGCCGAGATCGCCTCCGCGCGGGACGCCGCCGCCGAGGACAGCGCCGGGGACGAGGCGTGATGCGGCTCGACGTCGTCACGATCTTCCCCGAGTACCTGGAGCCGCTGAACGTCTCCCTCGTCGGCAAGGCACGCGCGCGTGGACAGCTCGGCGTCCACGTGCACGACCTGCGCGACTGGACGTACGACCGCCACAACACGGTCGACGACACCCCCTACGGCGGCGGTCCCGGCATGGTCATGAAGACCGGGCCGTGGGGCGAGGCGCTGGACTCCGTCCTGGCCGACGGCTACGAGGGCGGCTCCGGCGAGCCCGCCCTCATCGTGCCCACGCCCAGCGGCCGGCCCTTCACCCAGGAACTCGCCGTCCACCTCTCCGAGCGGCCCTGGCTGATCTTCACACCGGCCCGATACGAGGGCATCGACCGCCGCGTCGTCGACGAGTACACGACCAGGATGCCCGTGTACGAGGTGTCCATCGGCGACTACGTCCTCGCCGGCGGCGAGGCGGCCGTACTCGTCGTCACCGAGGCCGTGGCCCGGCTGCTGCCCGGCGTCCTCGGCAACGCCGAGTCCCACCGGGACGACTCCTTCGCCCCCGGCGCCATGGCCAACCTGCTGGAGGGCCCCGTCCACACCAAGCCGCCCCTGTGGCGCGGGCGCGGCATCCCGGACGTGCTGCTCAGCGGCCACCACGGAAGGATCGCCCGCTGGCGCCGCGACGAGGCGCTGCGGCGCACCACGGCCAACCGGCCGGACCTCGTCGAGCGGTGCGATCCGGGGGTCTTCGACAAGAAGGACCGCGAGATGCTCTCCATCCTGGGCTGGCAACCCGACCCGGACGGGGAGCCGTACGGCCGATTTTGGCGCAGGACCCCGGGCATGGAAGAATAGGCCGCTGTTGTGCGTCCGTCCGGAGCGCGCCCCTGCCGCAGGGGGACACGACGCCCGTCCCGACGCGCACGACTCTGATTCCCGAAACACCTAGTTTCCGTTGATGACCTGTGGCATCAGCGAGGAAAGCAGACGAAATGTCTCACCTGCTCGACACCGTCGACGCCGCGTCGCTGCGCAGCGACGTCCCGGCCTTCCGCCCCGGCGACACCGTCAACGTCCACGTGCGCGTCATCGAGGGCAACCGCTCCCGTGTGCAGCAGTTCAAGGGCGTAGTCATCCGCCGCCAGGGCGCCGGCGTGCGCGAGACCTTCACGGTCCGCAAGGTCTCCTTCTCCGTCGGCGTCGAGCGCACCTTCCCGGTGCACACCCCGATCGTGGAGAAGATCGAGCTCGTCACCCGCGGTGACGTCCGCCGCGCGAAGCTGTACTACCTGCGCGAGCTGCGCGGCAAGGCCGCCAAGATCAAGGAGAAGCGCGACAACTGAGCGCCCTCCGAGGTCCGTGCCGGGGCCGGATAGCATCTGGCCCCGATGGACACCGAAGCACAGCACACGGAGCGCGACCGCTCCTCCCGCCCTTCCGACTCCGAGCAGCCCTCGGATCCGGAGGGCCCGGAGGAACGGTCGCGTTCCGCGTTCACGGGGCGGATCAGGGACTGGGTGCCGGGCGGCCGGATCACCGTGACCCTGCTGACCCTCCTGCTGTTCCTGCTGCTCCTCAGCACCTTCGTGTTGCAGCCGTTCCAGATCCCCAGCGGATCGATGGAACCCGGATTGAGGATCGGTGACCGGGTTCTCGTAAACAAGTTGGCGTACCGTTTCGATGGCCGGCCGCAGCGGGGCGACATCGTCGTCTTCGACGGCACCGGGGTCTTCGGGCACGGCGACTACATCAAACGCGTTGTCGGTGTGGGCGGGGACCACGTGGTGTGCTGCGACAGGGAGGGGAGGGTCCGGGTGAACGGCCAGTCGGTCGACGAGTCGGCGTTCCTGTACCCCGGCAACCGCCCGTCCACCGTCCCCTTCGACATCGTCGTCCCCGACGGCACCCTCTTCGTCCTCGGCGACCACCGGGCCGACTCCAGCGACTCCCGCGACCACCTGGGCTCTCCGGGCGGTGGGATGGTCCCGCTGGACGACGTGATCGGCCGCGCCGACTGGATCGTCTGGCCCTTGGGTCACGCCACCCGCCTCGACCGTCCCGAGGCCTACGCGCGCGTGCCGGACGCGGAGGCCTCGGCGGCCGCGGAGACCGGGACGGCGCACGCCGGGGACGCCGATGGGTAGCCGGGGCAAGCCACGGGGAGCGCCCAGCAGCCCCACGGAGAACCTGCTGCCCACCGGATCGAGGCGCACCGCCGCGCCGTCCGGCGGCCGCTCGCGCGCCGAGCGCCGCAGACTCCAGCGCAAGGTCAAACGGCGGCGCAGGCGCGGCGCCGTCAAGGAGATCCCGCTCCTCATCGGCGTCGCGGTCCTCATAGCGCTGGTGCTGAAGACCTTCCTCGTCCAGGCCTTCGTGATCCCGTCCGGCTCCATGGAGCAGACCATCCGGATCGGCGACCGCGTCCTCGTGGACAAGCTCACCCCCTGGTTCGGTTCCGAGCCGCAGCGCGGGGACGTGGTGGTCTTCCGGGACCCCGGTGGCTGGCTCCAGGGCGAGCAGACCACCAAGAAGGACGACCCCGTCGTCGTCAAGCAGGTCAAGGAGGGCCTCGCCTTCATCGGCCTGCTGCCGTCCGACGACGAGAAGGACCTCATCAAGCGGGTCGTCGGCGTGGGCGGGGACCACGTCGAGTGCTGCGACAAACAGGGGCACCTCACCGTCAACGGCGTTCCCCTGGACGAGGACTACCTGTACCCCGGCGACACCCCGTCCAGGACGCCGTTCGACGTCACCGTCCCCGAGGGGCGGCTGTGGGTGATGGGGGACCACCGCTCCAACTCCGCCGACTCCCGCTTCCACCAGGAGACCGACTTCGGCACGGTGTCGGAGGACGAAGTGGTGGGGCGGGCCATGGTGATCGCCTGGCCGTTCGGTCACTGGACCACCCTGGACGAACCGACGACGTACGCGTCCGTGTCCGACTCGGCCCCCGGTTCGACCGCCGCTCCCCGGCTGTCGCATAGGGTTGCCCCCTACGATCCGAACGCGATGATTCAACTCCCGACCCCTGCGGAACTCCCGCTCGTTATGGGAGTGGTGGGCCTGCGTCGTTTCCGGGGCAGGCGGTGGCAGAGAGTAAGGAGTTGGCGTGGGGGATGTGGCGGTTGGCGCACGGTCCGGACACGACGGCGAGGAGAACCGCGGACGCCCCGAGGAGACCGCAGGCCAGGCCGCGGACGCTGCCCCGGACTCCGGGTACGGCTCCGGGACCGAGGACGGCAGGGTGACGAACGGACGCGACGGCGGGACCCAGGACGAGGGAGTCGGCGGGACACCTCCCGCGACGCCCCCCGCGGACAAGAAGCAGCGCTCCTTCTGGAAGGAGCTGCCGATCCTGATCGGTATCGCGCTGGTGCTCGCCCTGCTGATCAAGACGTTCCTGGTGCAGGCGTTCTCGATCCCCTCGTCCTCGATGGAGAACACCCTTCGGATCGGTGACCGGGTTCTGGTCGACAAGCTGACCCCGTGGTTCGGCTCGGAGCCCGAGCGCGGCGAGGTCGTCGTCTTCCACGACCCCGACGACTGGCTCGCGGGCGAGCCGACACCCGACCCGAACGCACTGCAGACGGTCCTCAGCTGGATCGGTCTCATGCCGTCCGCGGACGAGAAGGACCTGATCAAGCGTGTCATCGGCGTCGCCGGCGACACGGTCGAGTGCAACAAGACGGGCCCGCTCAAGGTCAACGGCAAGGCGCTGAACGAGCCGTACGTCTACCCCGGCAACACGCCGTGCTCCGACGACGACCAGGGCGGCCGGTTCAAGGTCACGGTGCCCCAGGGCAGGATCTGGGTCATGGGCGACCACCGGCAGAACTCCCGGGACTCGCGCTACAACCAGGCGGACAAGAACGGCGGCATGGTCCCGGTGGACGAGGTCGTCGGCCGCGCCATCGTGGTCGCCTGGCCGATGAACCACTGGGACACCCTGTCGGTTCCCGACACCTTCGGCCAGGACGGTCTGCAGGCAGCCCGGCCCTCGGCCGCCGCCGCGCTCTCGGTCGCACCCCAGGGCCTGACCGTCGCCGGCGTGGTCCCGGTCGTCTGGTGGCGCCGTCGCCGCACCGCTCGCGCCGAGGCCCGCTGAGCCGCATCGGCCGTGTGTCCTCGACGGGACAGGTCCCTCCCGGCCGCCTCCCGGCCCCGGGCAGGGGGCTGCCCCGTTCCGGTACCGCCGGGTAAGGTGCGGCTCCATGGGTGGCGAGAGCACGACACGTACGGCCCCGCGCGGCGGCGGAGCGAACAAGGGTCCGGTGGGCAGCCGGACCGGTCAGCGGCTGTCCGGCCTCGCCGTCGCGCTGGGCCTGGTGCTGTTCCTCGGCGGGTTCGCCTGGGGAGCGGTGGTCTACCGCCCCTACACCGTGCCGACCAGCTCGATGACGCCGACGATCGACGCCGGTGACCGGGTCCTGGCGCAGCGCATCGACGGTGCCGCCGTCCGCCGCGGCGACGTCGTCGTGTTCAAGGACGCGACCTGGGCCAACGCCCCGATGGTCAAGCGGGTCGTCGCCATCGGCGGGGACACCGTCTCCTGCTGCCAGAAGGGCAAGCTGAAGGTCAACGGCAAGGTGATCGACGAGCCGTACCTGCCCGCCGGCACACCGGCCGAGAGCAGCGACTTCCAGACCGTGACCGTCCCGGAGGGCCGCCTCTTCCTGCTCGGCGACGAGCGCGACACCTCCCTGGACTCCACCGCTCACCTCACCGACGCGGCCGGCGGCACGGTGTCACGCGGCGCCGTGAGCGCCCGCGTCGACGCCGTGGTCTGGCCCATGAACGGCATGCTGGAGCGGCCGACCGGCTTCGGGGCCCTGGGCGGCCTCTCCTCGCCGGGCCCCCTGCGGACGGTCGTCGCGCTGGTGATCGCCGGGGTGGTGCTGATCCTGGGCGGCGCCGCCTACGGCCCCCTCGCCAAGCGGGCCGGGGCCTCCCGCGCACGGAGCGGAGCGGAGCCCACCGGTGGCCGCTGACGTGACCCCGGCGGGGCAGGACACCTACGAGGGCGGCCTGCGCCGGGTCGCCCGGGTCGTGCTGCTCGACCCGGAGGACCGCATCCTGCTGCTGCACGGCCACGAACCGGACGATCCGGCCGACGACTGGTGGTTCACCCCCGGCGGCGGCGTGGAGGGCGACGAGACCCGGGAGGAGGCCGCCCGGCGCGAGCTCCTGGAGGAGACCGGCATCACCGACGTCGAGCTCGGCCCGGTGCTGTGGCGGCGCAGGTGTTCCTTTCCCTTCGCGGGCCGCCGCTGGGACCAGGACGAGTGGTACTACCTGGCCCGCACCACCCAGACCGCCACCGAGGCCGTCGGCCTCACCGAACTGGAGCGGCGCAGCGTCGCCGGAGCGCGCTGGTGGACGTGTCGGGAACTGACCCGGGCACATGAGACGGTGTATCCGACCAGACTCGCCGAGCTGCTGCTCAAGCTGCTCGACGAAGGTCCCCCGGCCGGGCCGGTGACCCTGGACACCGAAATCGTCTAGGGGCGCGCGGGACTGGCGCACAATGGTGGGACCGCACGGCTGAAGGGGAACATGCCATGAGCGCCGAGGACCTCGAGAAGTACGAGACCGAGATGGAGCTCAAGCTCTACCGGGAGTACCGCGACGTCGTCGGTCTGTTCAAATACGTGATCGAGACCGAGCGGCGCTTCTACCTCACCAACGACTACGAGATGCAGGTGCACTCGGTGCAGGGTGAGGTGTTCTTCGAGGTCTCCATGGCTGATGCCTGGGTTTGGGACATGTATCGGCCGGCTCGGTTCGTCAAGCAGGTGAGGGTGTTGACGTTCAAGGACGTGAACATCGAGGAGCTGAACAAGAGCGACCTGGAGCTTCCCGGCGGCTGACGGCCGGCGGCTGACGGCCGGCGGGTGATCAAGTAGTGGGTGACCGAGTGGTGGGAGCCGCCGGACGAGCCGGACGATCGCGTGATCGACGGGTCCCACTCGCACGGGTGACGAGGTTGTCCACAGCCGTCCGACCGTCCACCAAGATCCAATAGCTCGCTGAGCTGCCCTCATCGTTGGCGCCGGAGGTGGTGCCGACATGAACGCACGAGGTGCGATGGGCAGGTACGGCGAGACACTCGCCGCCCGCCGGCTGACCGGTGCAGGGATGACCGTCGTGGAGCGCAACTGGCGCTGCGGCAGGACCGGCGAGATCGACATCGTGGCCCGCGACGGAGACGCCCTGGTCGTCTGCGAGGTCAAGACGCGCCGGGGCGGCTCGTTCGAGCACCCGATGGCCGCCGTGACCCCGGAGAAGGCGGAGCGGCTGCGGAGGCTCGCCGAGCGCTGGGTCCAGACCCACGGAGGAGCGCCGCCCGGCGGCGTCCGCATCGACCTGGTCGGCGTGCTCCTCCCGCAGCGCGGAGCCCCCGTGGTCGAGCACGTCCGAGGGGTGGCGTGATGGGGTTCGCGCGTACGTGCTCGGTGGCGCTCGTCGGCGTCGAGGGCGTGGTGGTCGAGGTCCAGGCCGACCTGGAACCGGGCGTGGCGGCGTTCACGCTGGTGGGACTGCCGGACAAGAGCCTGACGGAGAGCCGGGACCGGGTGCGGGCCGCGGTGGTGAACTCGGGCGCGGAGTGGCCGCAGAAGAAGCTGACGGTGGGACTCAGTCCGGCTTCGGTGCCCAAGGGCGGCAGCGGCTTCGATGTGGCCGTCGCGGCGGCCGTCCTGGGCGCCGCGGAGCGGATCGACCCGCGGGTGCTCGCCGACATCGTGATGATCGGGGAGCTGGGTCTGGACGGCCGGGTGCGGCCGGTGCGCGGCATCCTGCCGGCGGTCCTGGCCGCGGCCGAGGCCGGATACGAACAGGTGGTCGTCCCGGAGTGCGCCGCCGCCGAGGCGTCACTGGTGCCAGGCGTGTCGGTGCTCGGCGTGCGCAGCCTGCGCCAGCTGATCGCCGTCCTCGCCGACGAACCCGTGCCGGAGGAGGAACAGGACCGGCAGGGCCGCCCCGACCCGCTCCTCGCCGGCCTGCGCATGCCCGGCACGGGGGCGGCCACCGGGATGCACAGCATGGGAGCGGCCCAGCACGACCACGGCCACGACCTCGCCGACGTGGTCGGCCAGGAATCGGCGCGCACGGCGGTGGAGGTAGCCGCGGCCGGCCGCCATCACCTGTTCCTGGAGGGACCGCCCGGCGCCGGCAAGACCATGCTCGCCGAACGGCTGCCCGCCATCCTGCCCCGCCTCTGCCGCACGGAGTCCCTGGAGGTGACCGCCGTGCACTCGGTGTCGGGACTGCTGCCGCCGGGCAAGCCCCTGATCGACGTGGCCCCCTACTGCGCTCCGCACCACTCAGCCACGATGCAGGCCCTCGTCGGGGGCGGCCCCGGCATCGCGCGGCCGGGCGCCGTGTCGCTGGCGCACCGAGGCGTCCTGTTTCTGGACGAGACCCCGGAGTTCAGCAGCCACGCGCTCGACGCCCTGCGCCAGCCGCTGGAGGCCGGGCACGTCGTCATCGCGCGCAGCGCGGGCGTGGTGCGCTTCCCGGCGCGGTTTCTGATGGTGCTCGCCGCCAATCCCTGTCCGTGCGGGAGGCTCTCCCAGAGGGACGAACCGTGCGAGTGCCCGCCCTCGGCGATCCGCCGCTACCAGGCCAGGCTGTCCGGCCCACTGCTCGACCGGGTGGACCTGCGGGTCGAGGTGGACCGGGTCACGCGTGGCCAGCTGGCGGGGGACGGTCCCCGGGGCGACGCCACCGCAAAGGTCGCCGACCGGGTGCGCGCGGCACGGGAGCGGGCGGCCGCACGCCTCGCGGGCACCCCGTGGCGGTCGAACAGCGAGGTGCCGGGCCGGGAGCTGCGCAGTCGCTGGCGGGCCGCACCCGGTGCGCTGGAGGAGGCGGAGCGCAGCCTGGAACGCGGCGTGCTCACCGCCCGTGGTCTCGACCGGGTCCTGCGCGTCGCCTGGACCGTCGCGGACCTCGTCGGCCATGACCGCCCCGAGGCGCGGGACGTCGCCCTGGCACTACAGCTGCGCACGGGAGTGCCGCGGGGTGTGCCGATGGCTCTGGGAGCACTGACGTGAGCGCCGACGCCGCGTCGATCGGGGACGCCGCGAGCGGGGCAGCAGGGTCGACGGGCGGCGACGTTCCGGCGGGGCACGACGCCTTGTTCGGCGAGGACACCGTGTCCTTCGGCGGCGATCCGGCCGAGCGGGAGGCGGCGACGCGTGCCGGATCCGGGGGTGGCGCCGTGGCGAGGGGCGCCGACCCGGGAGACGGCGGCGCCGGGAACGGGGAGAACACGGGGACGAGAGGCGCCGGTCCGAGAGACGCCGGTCCGGGAGGAGACGGTGCCGGTAACGGGGACGAGGCCGGAAACGGGGACGAGGCCGCGACCGGGGGCGCCGGGATGACCGTCGGTGCCGTCGCCGGCGACCGCGTCGGTGCCCGCAGGGGCGGCACGGTTCCCGGCGGGACCGGGCCGTGCGGTGAGGGACCGGTGGGCCCGGCGGACGCCGAGTTGCTCGGGCGGGTCTTCCTCGCCCGGGTCATCGAGCCCGGCGACGAGGCGGGCGGACGGTGGGTCCGGGAGCGCGGTGTACTGGAGGTGGCTCGGCGTCTGCGCGGGGGCGGGCGTGCCCTGCCGGGGGCGAGCGAGAAGCGGTGGGCCGGGCTGTGTGCCCGTGCGAGCCGGGCCGATCCCCGCCGGGACCTGGCCGTCGCGCGGTCCGCGGGGGCGCGGTTCGTGGTACCCGGGACCGCCGAGTGGCCGGGGCAGCTCGACGACCTCGGTGACGCCCGGCCGCTCGGGCTGTGGGTGCGGGGCGGTCCCAGTCTGCGCATGTGGGCGCTCAGGTCGGTCGCCGTCGTCGGCGCCCGCGCCTGCACCGAGTACGGCGCCCACATGGCCGCCACCCTCGCCGCCGACCTGGCCGAACGCGGCTGGGTCGTGGTGTCCGGCGGCGCGTACGGGGTCGACGGCGCCGCCCACCGGGGTGCCCTCGGAGCCGGGGGTGCCACCGCGGCCGTCCTCGCCTGCGGTGTCGACCGCCCCTATCCTCCCGGGCACACCGCGCTGATCAACAGGATCGCCGAACAGGGCCTCGTCGTCGGCGAGCTGCCCCCGGGCGATCATCCGACGCCGAGCAGATTCATCCTGCGCAACCGCGTGATCGCCGCGCTCACCCGGGGGACCGTGGTCGTCGAGGCCGCCTACCGGAGCGGTTCGCTGGTCACCGCCCGTGCGGCCCGGCGCCTGGGCCGGCACGTGATGGGTGTGCCGGGGCCGGCGACCAGCGTGCTCTCCGCGGGTGTGCACGAACTGCTGCGCGGTGACGCCGTGCTCGTCGGCGACGCCGCCGAGGTGGTCGAACTGGTCGGCGACATGGGTGAGCTGCCTCCGGAGCGGCGCGGGCCGGTCCTGCCCACCGACCTCCTGGAGGCCCGGACCCGTCAGGTGCTCGCCGGGCTCCCCGCGCGAGGCACGGCCACGGCGGCGGAGGTGGCACGCCGCGCCCAGACCACCCAGGACGACGCGGTCGCGAGACTGTACGAGCTTCGAGCACTCGGTTACGTCGAACGACACGGCGACGGCTGGAAGTTGACACGCCAGGCGATGGTCCCGGTCCGCAGTGGTCGGAGCCCGTGCTGACGCACCGTGTTCGGCCGTCCGGGGGAACCCCGACGCCCCTGGGGATTCCGGCAGTTGAGGTAGTCGAGTGATCACCCGGAGCGATCATCGTCCCCCCTGTGGAGCGTTCAGCGGAACGTATCTGCGTACGGTCCCTACCCGTTCCTTCGCACACCGCGACGGTCCAGTCACGCTACGCTCACGATGACCCCCACGCAGACGGCCGACACAGGCGACAACCAAACAGCAGACCGGCGGCCTCAGGCACACCACATCACGGCAGAACGGCACTAGGCGACGAATGCCCCAGCACACCTCCGGGTCCGACCGGGCGGCGATCCCCCCAGCCGCCCGCGACGGTGGCAGCGTGCGACCGTCCGCCCCCTCGACGCTCGACGAGCTGTGGCGGTCGTACAAGGCGACCGGCGACGAGCGGCTGCGAGAACAGCTGATCCTGCACTACTCGCCCCTCGTCAAGTACGTGGCGGGCCGGGTCAGCGTGGGGCTGCCGCCCAATGTCGAACAGGCCGACTTCGTCTCCTCCGGGGTGTTCGGCCTGATCGACGCCATCGAGAAGTTCGACGTCGACCGCGAGATCAAGTTCGAGACGTACGCGATCACCCGGATCCGGGGCGCGATGATCGACGAACTGCGGGCGCTGGACTGGATCCCGAGGTCGGTGCGGCAGAAGGCGCGGAACGTGGAGCGCGCGTACGCGACGCTGGAGGCACGGCTGCGCCGCACCCCGTCGGAGAGTGAGGTGGCCGCGGAGATGGGGATCGCGGTGGAGGACCTGCACGCGGTCTTCAGTCAGTTGTCGCTGGCCAACGTGGTGGCCCTGGAGGAGCTGCTGCACGCGGGGGGCGAGGGCGGCGACCGGCTGAGCCTGATGGACACGCTGGAGGACACCGCCGCCGACAACCCGGTGGAGGTCGCCGAGGACCGGGAGCTGCGGCGGCTCCTGGCCCGGGCGATCAACACGCTGCCGGAACGGGAGAAGACCGTCGTCACGCTGTACTACTACGAGGGCCTCACGCTCGCCGAGATCGGGAACGTGTTGGGGGTGACCGAGAGCCGGGTCAGCCAGATCCATACCAAATCGGTGTTGCAACTGCGCGGCAAGCTGGCGGGATTCGGCCGCTGACCTGGCTTTACGGCACCCGGTCGCCTCGCCGGTGACCCCGTCGGCGGTCGTGCGGCCGGGTGAGCGACTCCCGCGCGGGGTGCCGCGTCCGTAAAGTGGTGACGTGCCAAGGATTCGAGCGGCCTCCGTGGCCGAGCACCGGTCGATGCAGCGTGCCGCCCTGCTGGACGCGGCACGCTCCCTGCTGTCCGACGGCGGAACGGAGGCGCTGACCTTCCCCGCCCTCGCCGAACGGACGGGTCTTGCCCGGTCGTCCGTCTACGAGTACTTCCGGTCGCGGGCGGCCGTGGTCGAGGAGCTGTGTGCCGTCGACTTCCCCGTCTGGGCCGCGGAGGTCGAGGCGGCGATGGAACGCGGGGCGACCCCCGAGGCCAAGGTCGAGGCGTATGTGCGCACGCAGCTCGACCTGGTCGGGGACCGGCGGCACCGGGCCGTCGTCGCCATCTCCGCCAGCGAGCTGGACGCCGGCGCGCGGGAGAAGATCCGGGCGGCGCACGGTGGCCTGATCACGATGATCGTCGAGGCGCTGGGGGAGATGGGGCACGGACAGCCGCGGCTGGCGGCGACGCTGCTCCAGGGTGTCGTGGACGCGGCCGTGCGGCGGATCGAGCTGGGCGCGGCGGAGGAGCCGGCGGCCATCACGCGGGCGGCGGTCTCCATGGCGTTGCGGGGCGTGCGGGGCTGATCGCCGCGCGTCCGGGCGACGGAACTCCCAGGACCGGCAGCAGCCTCGACGGTCCCGCGTACAGCAGCCACGGCGGGAGCACGGACAGCGGGTTCAGATAGACCTGGCCCCGCAGCAGCCCCCAGTGCAGGCAGGCCGTGCAGTGGGAGCCCGTCGCCTCCACCGTGCCGAGCATCTCGCCCGCCGCCACCTCGTCACCCTCCTGCACCGCCGCCTCGACGGGCTCGTACGTCGTCCGCAGGGGAGGCTCACCCGTCCCCGTCCCCGTCAGCTCCAGCGAGACGACGCCCCGTCCGGCGACCCTTCCCGCGAACGACACCCGGCCCGGGGCCACCGCCCGTACCGGGGCCCCGCCCGCCGCCGCGAGGTCCACGCCGCGGTGACCGGGGCCGTACGGAGTCGCCGGGGGCTCCCAGCCCCGCAGTACCGCGGGCCGGACGCCGACCGGCCAATGACGGGCCACCGCGGGTACCAGCGGGTCCGGGGCGCCCCGACCGGCGGCCGCCGCCCGCCCCGCCGGCATCCCCCGCACGGCGGCCGCAGCAGTGGCCGCCGCCGGAACCGGGCGCGGCGGCCCCGGGGCCAGGACGGTCAGCAGGAGTACCAGCCAGGTGCACGCGCCCACACATCGACTCGTTCGCATGGGCACACCGTCCCGCACCGGGACCGTTCGCCGCCCGGCCCTGTGGACCGCGCTCCGATTGTGGACAGCCGCGTCACCCGGCGCCCCGCGGGTCCCGTACACTTCTGGTGGCGATCCGGGTCACCGGGTCGACTTCGCACGCCCCGACACGAGGCCTCCCACGGCTGGTGTCAGCGCCCCTCGGTCCCTTGTGGCACGGCGCATCGCGGGCGTCAGGCGCGGGAGCCGTCCGGCTTCCGCGGCACAACCGAGAAAATCAAGGAGATGCGGCCATGGCCGTCGTCACGATGCGGGAGCTGCTGGAAAGCGGCGTCCACTTCGGTCACCAGACCCGCCGTTGGAACCCGAAGATGAAGCGCTTCATCTTCACCGAGCGCAACGGCATCTACATCATCGACCTGCTCCAGTCGCTGTCGTACATCGACCGCGCCTACGAGTTCGTCAAGGAGACCGTCGCCCACGGCGGCACGGTCATGTTCGTCGGCACGAAGAAGCAGGCGCAGGAGGCCATCGCCGAGCAGGCCACCCGCGTCGGCATGCCCTACGTCAACCAGCGCTGGCTGGGCGGCATGCTCACCAACTTCTCGACCGTCTACAAGCGCCTGCAGCGCCTGAAGGAGCTCGAGCAGATCGACTTCGAGGACGTGGCCGCCTCCGGCCTCACCAAGAAGGAGCTGCTGGTCCTCTCCCGCGAGAAGGCCAAGCTGGAGAAGACCCTCGGCGGTATCCGCGAGATGTCCAAGGTGCCCAGCGCCGTCTGGATCGTGGACACCAAGAAGGAGCACATCGCGGTCGGCGAGGCCCGGAAGCTCAACATCCCGGTCGTCGCCATCCTCGACACCAACTGTGACCCCGACGAGGTCGACTACAAGATCCCGGGCAACGACGACGCGATCCGCTCCGTCACCCTGCTCACCCGCGTGATCGCCGACGCCGTCGCCGAGGGCCTCATCGCCCGTTCCGGTGCCGCCGGCGGCGCCAAGGGCGAGAAGGCCGCCGGCGAGCCGCTCGCCGAGTGGGAGCGCGACCTGCTCGAGGGCGAGAAGGCCGAGAAGAAGGACGACGCCGAGGCCGCCGAGAAGCCCGCCGAGGCTCCTGTCGCCGAGGCCGCCCCGGCTGCCGAGGCCCCCGCCGCTGAGGCTGCCGAGGCCACCCCCGCTGAGGCTGCCGAGGCCACCCCCGCCGAGGCGCCCGCCGCCGAGGCCCCGGCCGCGGACGCCGAGCAGGCCTGACCCTCACCACCTTCGGGTTCTGGACGGCGGGGGCCCACGAAGCCCCCGCCGTCCGGCCCGTAGATCTTCAGACTTCGAGAGAGATTCCGCAATCATGGCGAACTACACCGCCGCCGACGTCAAGAAGCTCCGTGAGCTCACCGGCGCCGGCATGATGGACTGCAAGAAGGCGCTGGACGAGGCCGAGGGCAACGTCGAGAAGGCCGTCGAGGCGCTCCGCATCAAGGGCCAGAAGGGCGTCGCCAAGCGCGAGGGCCGCTCTGCCGAGAACGGCGCCGTCGTCTCGCTCATCGCCGACGACAACACCTCGGGTGTCCTCGTCGAGCTGAAGTGCGAGACGGACTTCGTCGCCAAGGGCGACAAGTTCCAGAACGTCGCCACCACCATCGCCGAGCACGTCGCCAAGGCCGCCCCGGCCGACCTCGAGGCCCTGCTCGCCTCCGAGATCGAGCCCGGCAAGACCGTCCAGGCGTACGTGGACGAGGCCAACGCCAACCTCGGCGAGAAGATCGTCCTGGACCGCTTCGCGCAGTTCTCCGGCGGCTTCGTGACGGCGTACATGCACCGCACGATGCCCGACCTGCCCCCGCAGATCGGTGTCCTCGTCGAGCTGGACAAGCCCAACGCCGAGATCGCCAAGGGCGTCGCCCAGCACATCGCCGCCTTCGCGCCGAAGTACCTCTCCAAGGACGACGTCCCGGCCGAGGTCGTCGAGTCCGAGCGCCGCGTCGCCGAGGAGACCACCCGCGCCGAGGGCAAGCCCGAGGCCGCCCTGCCGAAGATCGTCGAGGGTCGCCTCAACGGCTTCTTCAAGGACGCCACCCTGCTCGGCCAGCCCTACGCCCTGGACAACAAGAAGTCCGTCCAGAAGGTGCTGGAAGAGGCCGGTGTCAGCCTGAAGCGCTTCTCGCGCATCAAGGTCGGCATCTGAGTCCGTACCGCGACGGACGCACGACCCCGGTAGGGTCGACAGCAGTCGTCGGCGCCGTTCGCGTGTGCCGTCGCGTACGCGCGCGTGGCGGCGGACGACAGCAGATCTGACGAGGAGGCCATTGCCGAGTACGGGATGCGAAACACGCCCCCACCGGCAGTGGCCTTCTTCGTGTGTGTGACCCACGTAGAAGAGGCGAGATCTCCATGACCACCACCAAGGCCGAGAAGAGCGACGACGGCAAAGGACGCGGCCGCTTCATGCTGAAGCTGTCCGGAGAGGCCTTCTCCGGCGGTGGGGGCCTGGGCGTCGACCCCGACGTGGTGCACGCCATCGCCCGCGAGATCGCGGCCGTCGTCCGGGACGGCGCGCAGATCGCGATCGTCATCGGCGGCGGCAACTTCTTCCGTGGTGCCGAACTGCAGGTGCGCGGCATGGACCGCGCCCGCTCCGACTACATGGGCATGCTCGGCACCGTGATGAACTGCCTGGCCCTCCAGGACTTCCTGGAGAAGGAGGGCGTCGACTGCCGCGTGCAGACCGCCATCACCATGGGCCAGGTCGCCGAGCCGTACATCCCGCTGCGCGCCGTGCGCCATCTGGAGAAGGGCCGCGTGGTCATCTTCGGCGCCGGCATGGGCATGCCCTACTTCTCCACCGACACCACCGCGGCCCAGCGCGCCCTCGAGATCGACGCCGAGGCCCTGCTGATGGGCAAGAACGGCGTGGACGGGGTCTACGACTCCGACCCGAAGACCAACCCGGACGCCGTGAAGTTCGACGCGCTCGGCTACGGCGAGGTCATCACCCGGAACCTGAAGGTCGCCGACGCCACGGCCGTCACGCTCTGCCGCGACAACAGCCTCCCGATCGTGGTCTTCGAGCTGCTGAAGGAGGGCAATATCGCCCGCGCCGTCAAGGGTGAGAAGATCGGCACGCTTGTGGGTGACCAAGACAGCCGGGACTGACCGGAGAACACCCCCCCCGTCCGCGGACGCCACCTGTCCGGGGGACGGACGGGACGGGGCCGGGCCGGGGGATGGACAATGTCCCACCGGTCGGGAACCGTGCAGGAAGAACGCGACGCAGCCGGCCGTCGGCCCCGTCAGGGAACCGCAGTCGGGCCTACTCAAGACACGCAGGAGCAAGTGGTGATCGAAGAGACCCTCCTCGAGGCCGAGGAGAAGATGGAGAAGGCCGTCGTGGTCGCCAAGGAGGACTTCGCCGCGATCCGCACCGGCCGTGCGCACCCGGCGATGTTCAACAAGATCGTGGCCGACTACTACGGTGCGCTGACGCCGATCAACCAGTTGGCCTCGTTCTCCGTGCCCGAGCCGCGCATGGCCGTGGTGACCCCCTTCGACAAGAGCGCCCTGCGCAACATCGAGCAGGCGATCCGCGACTCCGACCTGGGCGTCAACCCGAGCAACGACGGCAACATCATCCGGGTGGTGTTCCCGGAGCTCACCGAGGAGCGCCGCCGCGAGTACATCAAGGTCGCCAAGGCCAAGGGCGAGGACGCCAAGGTCTCGATCCGCTCCGTGCGCCGCAAGGCCAAGGACGCCATCGACAAGATGGTCAAGGACGGCGAGGTCGGCGAGGACGAGGGCCGCCGCGGGGAGAAGGAGCTCGACGACACCACCGCCAAGTACGTCGCACAGGTGGACGAGCTCCTGAAGCACAAGGAAGCGGAGCTGCTCGAGGTCTGATGAACGACTCTTCCTGGGGAGCGCCGCCACAAGCCGGGTACTGGGGGCCGTCCGACCAGGGACCTGTCCACGGCACTGCCCCGGCGGGTCCCGCCTATGATGCGCCCTACGCGCAGCAGACTCGCCCCATGCCCATCGTGCCCGACGTACCCGAACACGGCGGAGACCAGGACGACGACCAGGGGACCGCTCGGCTGGGCGGTCCCCTGTTCCGGGACGAGCCGTCCCACGACCGGCCCGCTCGCGACGAGCCGTATCGCGACCAGAATCCGTCGGCGCAGCCGTATGCGGCGGTGCCGCAGAATCCGGAGCCCATGTCCGACGCCCCGCAGCCGGCGCAGTCCCGGCCGTCGCCGCAGAAGAAGAGCGCGGGGCGCGACCTGGGTGCCGCGATAGGGGTCGGTGTCGGGCTCGGCGCGGTGGTCGTCGCGTCGCTGTTCGTCGTCAAGGCCGTCTTCGTCGGCGTGATCGCGGTCGCCGTCGTGGTGGGTCTGTGGGAGCTGACCAGGCGGCTGGAGGAGCGCAAGGGCATCAAGGCTCCCCTTGTGCCGCTCGCGATCGGCGGCGCGGCGATGGTGGTCGCCGGTTACGCGCGGGGCGCCGAGGGCGCGTGGGTCGCCATGGCGCTCACGGCGCTCGCGATCTTCGTGTGGCGGATGACCGAGCCGCCCGAGGGCTATCTCAGGGACGTCACGGCGGGCCTGTTCGCCGCGTTCTACGTGCCGTTCCTGGCCACGTTCGTCGCCATGATGCTGATGGCGGACGACGGTGCCTGGCGCGTCCTGGTCTTCCTGATACTGACGGTCGTCAGCGACACCGGGGCCTACGCCGTCGGCTGGCGCTTCGGCAGGACGAAGCTCGCCCCGCGCATCAGCCCCGGCAAGACCCGTGAGGGGCTGCTGGGAGGGGTGGGCTTCGCGATGGCGGCGGGCGCGCTGTGCATGCAGTTCCTGATCGACGACGGCAGCTGGTGGCAGGGCCTGCTGCTCGGCCTCGCGGTCGCCGTCAGCGCCACCCTGGGCGACCTCGGCGAGTCCATGATCAAGCGCGACCTAGGCATCAAGGACATGGGCACCCTCCTGCCGGGCCACGGCGGCATCATGGACCGCCTGGACTCCCTGCTGCCGACGGCACCGGTGGTGTGGCTGCTGCTGGTGGTCTTCGTCGGGTCCGGGTGACCCGGAACGGCTCCGGTGAACGGCCTCCGCCTCGACAGGGCGGAGGCCGTTCCCTTATGCCGCTGCCCGGTGATCCTCTACGGTTCCGGCATGGCGCAGGCGAGGCGGGGAGACGACGGCGGACACCACGGCGACCTGTCCTGCGTGTGGTGCGAGGCACCGCTCGACCAGGCGGGCCGACGCAGGGCACGCCGCTACCGCGGTCGCCGGCACCGCACGAAGCAGTACGTCACCACGGCCGTCGCCCTGGTCGCCGGCCTGTTCCGAGCCGCTCCGGGCCACCCGTCCGGATCTGCGACACTGGTACAGCCATGCCTAAGCCCGGAGAACTCACATTCGTCGCCCCCCGCGGAGCCAAGAAGCCGCCGCGGCATCTCGCCGACCTCACGCCCGCCGAGCGCAAGGAGGCTGTCGCCGCGATCGGTGAGAAGCCGTTTCGTGCGAAGCAGCTCTCGCAGCACTACTTCGCGCGGTACGCGCACGACCCCGAGCAGTGGACGGACATCCCGGCCGGCTCGCGCCAGGGGCTCAGGGAGGCGCTGCTGCCCGAGCTGATGAGGGTCGTGCGGCATCTGTCGACCGACGAGGGGACCACGCGCAAGACGCTGTGGAAGCTGTTCGACGGGACGCTCGTCGAGTCCGTCCTCATGCGCTACCCGGACCGGGTGACCATGTGCATCAGCTCCCAGGCCGGCTGCGGCATGAACTGCCCGTTCTGCGCCACCGGCCAGGCCGGCCTTGACCGGAACCTGTCGACCGCCGAGATCGTGCACCAGATCGTGGACGGCATGCGGGCGCTCAGGGACGGCGAGGTCCCGGGCGGGCCCGCGCGGCTCAGCAACATCGTCTTCATGGGCATGGGCGAGCCCCTCGCCAACTACAACCGCGTCACCGGCTCCATCCGTCGGCTCACCGACCCCGAGCCGGACGGCCTGGGGCTCTCCCAGCGCGGCATCACCGTCTCCACGGTCGGCCTCGTCCCCGCGGTCCACCGCTTCGCCGACGAGGGCTTCAGGTGCCGCCTCGCCATCTCGCTGCACGCGCCGGACGACGAGCTGCGCGACACCCTCGTCCCCGTCAACACGCGGTGGAAGGTCCGCGAGGTGCTGGACGCCGGCTTCGAGTACGCGGCGAAGTCCGGGCGCCGGCTGTCCATCGAGTACGCGCTGATCCGCGACATCAACGACCAGGCCTGGCGCGGCGACCGTCTCGGGCGGCTGCTCAGGGGCAAGCCCGTGCACGTCAACCTCATCCCGCTCAACCCCACGCCGGGCTCCAAGTGGACCGCCTCGCGGCCCGAGGACGAGAAGGCGTTCGTGGAGGCGATCGCGGCGCACGGTGTGCCGGTGACGATCCGGGACACCCGTGGGCAGGAGATCGACGGGGCGTGTGGTCAGCTCGCCGCGAGCGAGCGGTAACCTGACCGGCGGCAGTACACCTTCACAGTCGGCACATCGTCATAGTCGCCATATCTTCATACGTCAGTACATCTTCATATTCCGACAGGGGAGCGCCACAGCGCTGAGAGTGCGGCAACCGGCCGCAGACCCTCCGAACCTGGCCCAGGTCATTCTGGGTAGGGAGATCGGTCATCACTCGAGCTGCTGCGCCCTGCCCGTGACCCTCACCAGGGGTTTCGGGCGGGGCCGCGTCTTCTCCTGGTCACCCAGGAGGAATCAGTGAGCATCACCAAGAAGGTCAGTGTCCTCGCCGTCGGCCTCGGTATGGTCGGCACCCTGGCCGCCTGCGGATCGTCGTCCGACGACACCGGGCACGGCTCCGGGGACTCCAGGACCGTGACCCTCGTCAGTCACGACTCGTGGGCCGTGTCGAAGGACGTCATCGCCGCCTTCGAGAAGAACTCCGGCTACAAGGTCAAGGTCCTGGAGGACGGCGACGCCGGGCAGGCCGTCAACAAGGCCATCCTCACCAAGGACAACCCGCAGGGCGACGTCTTCTTCGGCGTCGACAACACGCTGCTGTCCCGCGCGCTCGACAACGGGCTGTTCCAGCCGTACGAGGCGAAGGGCCTGGACCTGGTCCTGCCCCGGTACCGGGCCGATCAGGACAAGCACCGGGTCACTCCCGTCGACACCGGCGACATCTGCGTCAACTACGACAAGGCGTACTTCGACAAGCACGGTCTGACCCCGCCGAAGTCCTTCGACGACCTGGTCGAGCCCGAGTACAAGGACCTGCTCGTCACCGAGAACGCGGGCAGCTCCTCGCCCGGCCTCGGCTTCCTGCTCGGCACCGCCGCCCGGTACGGGGACGACGGCTGGCAGGACTACTGGAAGAAGCTCAAGGCGAACGGGGTCAAGGTCGTCGACGGCTGGGAGCAGGCGTACAACGAGGAGTTCTCCGGGTCGTCCGGCGGCAAGAAGGCCAAGGGCGACCGTCCGCTCGTCGTCTCCTACGCCTCCTCGCCGCCCGCCGAGGTCGTCTACGCCGACCCGCAGCCGGCCACCGCGCCGACGGGCGTCGCCGACGGCACCTGCTTCCGGCAGGTCGAGTACGCGGGCCTGCTCAGCAACGCCGAGAACCCCGGGGGCGGCAAGGCGCTCCTCGACTTCATGCTGAGCAAGACCTTCCAGGACGACATGCCGCTGAACATGTTCGTCTACCCGGTGCGGGAGGGCGCGCAGGTTCCCGAGTCGTTCCGGAAGTTCGGGCCGCAGGCGCAGGACCCGGAGACCCTGGACCCGGCGAAGATCGCCGACAACCGCGACCAGTGGGTCAAGTCGTGGACCTCGCTCGTACTGAAGTGACCGGAGCGACCGGGCCGGGCAGGAAGAAGGCCCCGCGTGGAAGCCGTCGGGGGAGTGCGGTGCGGCTCGCCCTGATGGCCGGGCCCGTCGCGTTCTTCGCGGTGTTCTTCGCCTATCCTGTCGCCGCGATCGTCGCACGCGGTCTGAAGGCCGACGGCGTCTGGCGGCTCGGCCGGATCGGGGACGTGCTCGCGCAGTCCGACGTGCGGCACGTGCTGTGGTTCACCACCTGGCAGGCGCTGGCCTCCACCGCGCTCACGCTGCTGATCGCGCTGCCCGGCGCGTATGTCTTCGCCCGCTTCGACTTCCCCGGCAAACAGGTCCTGCGGGCCGTGGTGACCGTGCCGTTCGTACTGCCGACGGTCGTCGTGGGGACGGCGTTCCTCGCGTTGGTCGGGCGCGGCGGGCTGCTGGACGAGCTGTGGGGCGTACGCCTGGACACCACGGTGTGGGCCATCCTGCTCGCGCACGTCTTCTTCAACTACGCCGTCGTCGTCCGCACCGTCGGCGGCCTCTGGTCGCAGCTCGACCCGCGGCAGGAGGAGGCGGCGCGGATGCTCGGCGCCTCACGGCTCAGGGCCTGGCGGCAGGTCACGCTGCCCGCGCTCGCGCCCGCCGTGGCCGCCGCCGCGCTGATGGTGTTCCTGTTCACCTTCACCTCCTTCGGCGTCGTCCAGATCCTCGGCGGGCCCGCCTTCTCCACGCTTGAGGTGGAGATCTACCGCCAGACCTCACAGGTCTTCGACCTGTCCACGGCCGCCGTACTGACGCTGATCCAGTTCGCGGCGGTCGCCGTCGTCCTCGCCGTGCACGCCTGGACGGTACGGCGCCGGGAGACGGCCCTGCGGCTGGTGGACGCCGCCACGACCGCGCGCCGGCCGCGCGGAGCCGGGCAGTGGACGCTGCTGGCCGGGGTCCTGGGCGTCATCGCCCTCCTGCTGGTGCTGCCGCTCGCGGTGCTGGTCCAGCGGTCGCTGGGCGCGTCCGGCTTCGGCTACTACCGGGCGCTGACCCGGGAGGACGGGGGCGCCTTCCTCGTGCCGCCGATCGAGGCGATCGGCAACTCCCTCCAGTACGCCGTCGCCGCCACCGTCATCGCCGTGGTGATCGGCGCGCTGGCCGCGACCGCGCTCACCCGGCGCGACGCGGGCCGCTACGTGCGCGGGTTCGACGCCCTGCTGATGCTGCCGCTCGGGGTGTCGGCCGTGACGGTCGGGTTCGGCTTCCTGATCGCGCTGGACGAGCCTCCGCTGGACCTCAGGTCGTCCTGGGTCCTGGTGCCGCTCGCACAGGCGCTGGTCGGTGTCCCCTTCGTCGTACGGACCATGCTGCCGGTGCTGCGGGCGGTGGACGGACGGCTGCGGGAGGCGGCGGCGGTGCTGGGCGCGTCGCCGTGGCGGGTGTGGCGTGAGGTGGACCTGCCGATGGTGCGGCGTGCGCTGCTGGTCGCGGCCGGGTTCGCCTTCGCGGTGTCGCTCGGGGAGTTCGGGGCGACCGTGTTCATCGCACGGCCCGACAACCCGACGCTGCCGGTCGCCGTGGCGCGGCTGCTGGGACGGCCCGGTGACATGAACTACGGCCAGGCGATGGCCCTTTCGACGATTCTGATGCTGGTGTGCGCCGTGGCCCTGGTGGTGCTGGAGCGGCTGCGGACCGACCGGAGCGGGGAGTTCTAGAGATGCGCCTACCTTTGCGGGTGATCCGGGGATGCTGCTGAGCCTTGAGGGCGCGACCGTTCGCTTCGGCGGGCGGGCCGTGCTCGACGACGTCGATCTGGCGGTAGCCGAGCACGAGGTGGTGTGCGTGCTGGGGCCGAGCGGCAGCGGCAAGTCGACGCTCCTGCGGGCGGTCGCCGGGCTCCAGCCGCTGGACGCCGGGCGGGTGACGCTCGACGGGCGGGACCAGTCCGGGGTGCCCGCGCACCGGCGTGAGGTCGGGCTGATGTTCCAGGACCACCAGCTGTTCCCGCAGCGGGACGTGGCCGGGAACATCGCTTTCGGGCCGCGGATGCGGGGCGCGTCCCGTGCCGAGCAGCAGGCCCGGGTGGGGGAGTTGCTGGAACTGGTCGGCCTGCCGGGCGCCGCCCGCCGGTCCGTCGCCGCGCTCTCCGGCGGTGAGCAGCAGCGGGTGGCGCTGGCCCGCGCCCTCGCGCCCCGGCCCCGGCTGCTGATGCTGGACGAGCCGCTCGGCCAGCTGGACCGCTCGCTGCGGGAGCGGCTCGTGGTCGAACTGCGGGAGCTGTTCGGCCGGCTGGGCACCACGGTGCTCGCCGTGACACACGACCAGGGCGAGGCCTTCGCGCTCGCCGACCGGGTCGTGGTGATGCGGGACGGGCGGATCGCCCAGTCCGGGACCCCGCTCGAGGTGTGGCAGCGGCCGGCGGACGCGTTCGTGGCCCGCTTCCTCGGCTTCGACAACGTGGTCGAGGCGTCCGTCGCCGGGCAGGCGGCGAACACCCCGTGGGGCAAGGTGCCGGTCCCCGAGGGCGCCCCGCAGGGCGCGCGGACGGTGCTGGTGCGGCCGGCCGGGGTCCGTGTCGTCCCCGCCGACGAGGGCCTGCGCTGCACCGTCACGGCCCGCACCTTCCGCGGCACACATGTCGCCGTGCGCCTCCAGCCCGAGGACGCGCCCCGCCTGGAGGCGGCGTGCGGGCTGCGGGAGGCGCCGGAGGCCGGGGACGCGGTCGGGGTGGAGTTCGACGCGGCGGAGATCGTCGTGCTCGGGTGATCGCCCCGCCGGTTGGGCCCGCTCAGGGGCGTGATCGCCTCCGCTGCGGACCCGTCGGCCACCGTGCCGCCCCTGGGCCCGGACCTGACCCTGGAGGGACCTCACGAGAAGGCGACCGCGGCCCTGCGCGGGCCGCTCACGGAGGTGCCGCCGGTCCCTGGGCGTCCGGCGGCGTCCGGACGCCCAGGGAGCCGGGGTGTCCGGCGACCGCAAGCCGCCGGCACCCTGGCCGGAGAAGGCGACGGCCGGGTGACACGACGGTGGCCCGCCCCCGGTCGGGGGCGGGCCACCGCTGCGGGCGAACCGGTGTGCGGGCGTCAGCGGGTGCTGTTCGCTCCGCGACGGCGCAGGCCGAAGAAGACGGCGCCGCCACCGACGACGACCAGGGCCGCCGCGATACCGGCGATCATGCCGGTGTTGGAGTTGGCACCGGTCTCGGCGAGGTTGGACTCACCGGCGGCCGGGGAGGGGGCGTTGTCGTTCGGCACGGCCGCAGGTGCGGTGCTCTCGCTCTGCGACGGCGCGGGGGCCGACGTGGACGGCTCGGGGGCCGGGGTCTCCGTCTCGTCGGACGGGGTGGAGGAGCTCTCCGACGGGGTCGGGCTCGGCGTGTCCTCGGTCTTGCAGGGGGTCGACGGAGTCACGAGGTTCGGCTCGATGTCCTCGTCGACGTAACGGTCGGCCTTGACGTGGATGCGGTACTCCGCCTCCGGCTTCCAGTCCGCGGCGAAGGTGATGGTGCTGCCGTCGCGCGAGCCCTTGACCGTCTGCTCGCCGACCTTCTCGCCGCTGCTCTGCAGGTAGACGGTGACGGTGGCGGGGACGCCGGAGGGGTCCACGTCGGTGACGGTGATGACACCCTTTTCGCCGTCGCACTTGGCGGCGGCGGAGAACTCGCTGATGTTGCAGGCGAGGGCGTTGCCGGAGGCACTGAGCGCCAGGGCCGCGGAGGCGGCGACGACGCCGAGGGCGCGGACGCTACGGCGGGACGCCGTGCGGCTGATTATGGACAGGACTGCCACGTTTGTCCTTTACGGGAGCGTGTATGCGGGGGGTGAAGAGGGTGCTGACGCTCGATGACACGGCATCAGCACACCCACGAGCCTCACTGGTCTATAAGCGGACCATAAGAAGTGTCAACGCATATGCCTGTCAAGCGCGTTGACTTTGCCGTCTTATTAACCACCGGCACGTTTCAGGGCCTCGGGCGCCTCCTCGATCCGGTCGACCAGCGCGATCCGGGACTCCATCGCCCGCCCCTCGGCGAGCGACGACAGCAGCGGCCACGCCGGCAGGGTCCGGGTCCAGTGCTCCCGGTCCACGAGCACCATCGGCGTGGGCTCGCCCCGCGACTCGTAGTAGTTGGGCGTCGCGTTGTCGAAGATCTCCTGCAGGGTGCCGGCCGCGCCCGGCAGGAACACCACGCCCGCGTTGGAGCGGGCCAGCAGGCCGTCCTCGCGGACGGCGTTGGCGAAGTACTTGGCGGTGTGCGCGGCGAAGGCGTTGGGCGGCTCGTGGCCGTAGAACCAGGTCGGAATGCCGATCGAGGCGCCGCCCCGGGGCCAGCGTTCGCGCACCTCGAACGCGGACCGCGCCCAGTCGGTGACCGACGGCGTGAACGAGGCGACCTTGGCGAGCACCATCAGGGCGTCGTCCAGCATGCCGTCGTCGAACGGGGCGGCGTACGCGCCGAGGTTCGCCGCCTCCATGGCGCCAGGACCGCCGCCCGTGGCCACCGTCAGTCCCGCGCGGGCCAGTTCGCGGCCCAGGCGCGCGGCGCCCGCGTACGGCGCGGTGCCGCGTGCCATGGCGTGACCGCCCATGACGCCCACCACCCGGGCGCCGGCGACGAGTTCGTCCAGCGCGTCCGACACGGCGTCGTCGTGGATCGCGCGCAGCATGGAGGCGAACACGTCACCGTCGGCCTTGGTCTGCTGGAACCAGTCGTAGGCGAGGGCGTCAGGTGTCGCCTCGTAGCCCTCGTCGAGGGAGGCGTAGAGCTCGCCGGGGGAGTAGAGGTGCCCCCGGTAGGGGTCGAAGGGCAGACCCGGTATGGGCGGGAAGACCAGGGCGCCGGCGGCGCGCACGCGGGCGGCAGCCCCGGGGTCCATCGGGCAGCCGAGGAAGACGGCGCCGGTGGTGTCGGCGGCGAGCAAAGCGTCCGTACGACCCGTCAGGTCGACGGCCTGGACGCGGTGATGGGCGAGGGTGCCGTGCGCCGAGACGATCCGGTCGAACTCGGCGAGGCTCTCGATCTCCCGGGCGCGGGAGGCGTGATGGGACTGGAACTGGGACGGTGACCCGTGCTGTGACCGGGCCTTGGACTGGGCGGGTGTCGGCTCCACCCGCCCATGCTAGGCACGCGCCCGGATCAGCCCTGGACCGCCGCCGGGTCCATCCACACGACCTCGAAGGTGTGGCCGTCGGGGTCGTCGAAACCGCGGCCGTACATGAAGCCGTGGTCCTGGGTCTCTCCGGAGATCGAGCCGCCGGCGGCGACCGCCTTCTCCACCAGCTCGTCGACCTTCTCGCGGCTCTCGGCGCTCAGCGCGATCAGCACCTCGCTGGACTTCGTCGAGTCCGCGATGTCCTTCTTCGTGAACTCGCGGTATTTCTGCGGCGTGTGCACCATCACGACGATGGTCTCACTCACCGGGAACGAGACGGTGGAGTCGTCACTGAACCGGGCGTTGCTCTCCCACCCCAGCCCGGTGAAGAACTTCTTGGAGGCGTCGAGGTCGTTGGTGGCCAGGTTCAGGAAGATCATCTGCTGGTACATGGTGCTTCTCCCGTGGATGCGCTGTCGCTGTCGTGCCGTTCGAAGGGACAGACGGAAGAGGACCCGGAAACTCATCGGCGGTGCGCGGGGTTTCTCCGAGAAGTCCTGCGCGGAGTCAGGGGGACAGAGGCAGCGCCGCCAGCACCGCGATGATCAGGGTCAGCGGACCGAACAGGGCGAGCAGGGCGGCGGCGCGCACGGCGGCGGCGCCCCGCAGGGTCGACGAGGGCGCACCCAGCCGCAGCAGGGCGTCCGTGGTGTCGGCACGTGCGTGCTTGGCCTCGACGGCCGCGGTGAGAAGCGTGCCCACCGCGCAGCCGGCCACGAGGAGGGCGCCCAGGGTGCTCAGCGGGCCGAAGGCCGGCCCGGCACCGCCGTACACCGTGCTGGCCACGTAACCCGCGGCGGCCACTGCGGCCACGACGCCGAGGGGGCGGCCGATGCGGTGCGACTCCTCCATGAGGACGCGGCCGGCCAGGAGGCGCAGGGCGCCGGGACGGGCGGCCTGGAGCAGGCGGCCGCACAGGTGGGTGAGGCCGGGCCCGGCCAGGGCGAGGCCCAGGGCGGTGACGGCCCAGCCGAGCAGGACACCGGCGGAGGGGGCGGCGCCGGGGGTGGGCGCGGTGGCCGCGTTGCCGGTGTAGGTCTCGACGGTGAGGCCCGCGGCGATCACGGCGACGCCCCAGGGGAGGGCGCTGGTGTTCTGCGTGCGGGGGGCCTGCTCGGGCGGGGCGTCCGGCGTCCGCGTGGTGCCGTCCGTTGCCGTTGCCGTTGCCGTTGCCGTTGCCGTCGCCGTCGCCGTCGCCGTCGCCGGGCGTGTGTCGCCCGCCCGCGTCAGCAGGGCGCCTTCCGTGGAGGGGCCGCTCTCGGCTTCCCCGTCCGCCGCCCCGGCGGCGCGACCGTCCGCGGGCCCGGCGGTGCGGGCACCGAAGCGGCCGTAGGCGCCGAAGGTCTCGCGGGCCTTGCCCCAGCCGTACGCGCCGAAGCGGCCGTAACCGCGGGGCGCGGCCGGCGCGGCGGACCGCGGCTCGCGCGGGCGCAGCGTGTGGGCCACCGCGGCCGACGCGATGGCCGGTACGAGGATCAGCAGCGTCAGGGCGGCCGGGGCGGGGAGGGGCTGGCCGACGGCCAGGGCGTCGGCCGCCACGCCGTCGAAGGGCGGGCCACCGGTCAGGTCACCGCGCAGGTGCAGGAAGACGAGCAGGGCCCCCACCGAACCGAGCGCGCCGGACAGGGCCGTGGTCGTCGCCGAGACGGCCAGCAGCCGGCCCGGCCCCAGACCGATCGCCGACAGTCCCGAGCGGGGCCGGGTACCGGGATCGGTGCGGGCCACGGCGACGGCGAGGTACACCGCGGCGGCGAGGGGAGCCGCGCACCAGGCCAGGCGGAGGGCGGAGGCACCGGGCGCCTCCGGGTGGCTCAGGGCGTGTCCGAGGGCGCACAGCAGCAGGAAGCCCGTGCCGGCCGAGGCCGCCGCGACCAGCAGACGGCGCAGGTGGACGGCGAGGTGGGCGGTGCGGGTCAGGCGGAGAGCGAGCACGCCGCCCGGCCTTCCGTTCCGGGAGTCCCGGCGGCACCCGTGGCCACCGTGGTCTCGGCGAGCGGGGGCAGGTGCACGGTCCGGACCCGGCGTCCGTCCAGCAGCGCCACCGTGCGGTCCGCCAGGGCGGCGGTCTGCGCGTCGTGCGTGGCGAGCACGACGGTGATGCCGTGCGAGCGGGCGGCCGTGGTGAGCGTCCGCAGGACATGGGCGCGGTCGGCGCGGTGCAGGGGGGCCGTCGGCTCGTCGGCGAAGAGGACCGCCGGGGCGACGGCGAGGGCGCGGGCGATGCAGACGCGCTGCCGTTCGGCCTGCTGGAGCTCGTTGGGGCGCCTGCGCGCCTTGCCGCCGACGTCGAGGCGGTCCAGCCATTCCAGGGCGGCGGTCTTGGCCCGGCGCCGGCCGATGCCGCGCAGCATGAGGGGGAGCGCGGCGTTCTCCCAGGCGTTCAGCTCCGGGACGAGCGCCGGGGCGGGGTCGATCCAGCCGAAGCGGTCACGGCGCAGCCGTTCGCGGCTGAGGGACCCCATGGTGTGCACCGGCACGCTGTTGAACCACACCTCGCCGTCCTGCGGCCGGACCAGTCCGGACAGGCAGCGCAGCAGCGTGGTCTTGCCGCTGCCGCGCGGGCCGCTCACGGCGAGGATCTCGCCCTCGCGGACGCCGAGCGACACGCCTTGCAGCGCGGGGGAGCCGTCGTGGTGCTTGAAGTGCAGGGCGCGGGCCCAGAGCACGTCGTTGTCCGGCGGGGCCTCCATGGGCGTACACCTCGGTTCTGATCCGTATTTCCCCGTCACGTCCTCCTTCCGGGGGAACGAAGACGGGGTCGATCGGTCACTGGGCACGCTAAGCAGTCCCCGGAGGGAGGCCGGACAGCACGAGGCCCCGGGCCGCCGTGTCTCACTCGAACGGGCGGCGCCGGGGCCGTGATGATCATCGGACAGGATGACCGGCGATCAGGGCCGGGTGCTCGGGACGGAGCGCTCGGACGGAGCACTCGGAACGGAGCGCTCGGACGGAGCGCTCGGGACCGGGCGCTCAGAGCTTCGTCCACGCCTCCGTCAGCGTGGCGCGCAGGATCTGCTCGATCTCGTCGAAGGTCTCCTGGTTGGAGATCAGCGGCGGGGCGAGCTGGATGACCGGGTCGCCGCGGTCGTCGGCACGGCAGTACAGGCCGTTCTCGAAGAGCTTCTTGGAGAGGAAGCCGTACAGGACGCGCTCGGTCTCCTCCTCGTTGAAGGACTCCTTGGTTGCCTTGTCCTTCACCAGCTCGATGCCGTAGAAGAAGCCGTTGCCGCGGACGTCGCCGACGATCGGCAGGTCGTGCAGCTTCTCCAGGGTGGCGCGGAAGGCGCCCTCGTTGTCCAGCACGTGCTGGTTGAGGCCCTCGCGCTCGAACAGATCGAGGTTGGCGATGCCGACCGCGGCGGAGACCGGGTGGCCGCCGAAGGTGTAGCCGTGCAGGAAGGTGTTGTCGCCCTTGTAGAACGGCTCGGCCAGGCGGTCGGAGACGACACAGGCGCCGATCGGCGAGTAGCCCGAGGTCATGCCCTTGGCGCAGGTGATCATGTCCGGGACGTAGCCGAACTTGTCGCAGGCGAAGGTCGTGCCGAGGCGGCCGAAGGCGCAGATGACCTCGTCCGAGACGAGCAGCACGTCGTACTGGTCGCAGATCTCGCGCACCCGCTGGAAGTAGCCGGCCGGGGGCGGGAAGCAGCCGCCCGCGTTCTGCACCGGCTCCAGGAACACCGCGGCGACCGTCTCGGGGCCCTCGAAGAGGATCTGCTGCTCGATCTGGTCGGCGGCCCAGCGGCCGAATGCCTCGGGGTCGTCGCCGAAGAGCGGGGCGCGGTAGATGTTGGTGTTCGGCACCTTGTGCGCGCCGGGCACCAGCGGCTCGAACGGGGCCTTCAGGGCGGGCAGGCCGGTGATGGACAAAGCGCCCTGCGGGGTGCCGTGGTAGGCCACCGCGCGGGAGATGACCTTGTACTTGGTCGGCTTGCCGGTCAGCTTGAAGTACTGCTTGGCGAGCTTCCACGCGGTCTCGACCGCCTCGCCGCCGCCCGTGGTGAAGAACACCTTGTTGAGGTCGCCGGGTGCCTCGTTCGCGAGGCGCTCGGCCAGCTCGACGGCCCTGGGGTGGGCGTAGGACCACACCGGGAAGAAGGCGAGCTCCTGCGCCTGCTTCGCGGCGGCCTCGGCAAGCTCCGTGCGGCCGTGTCCGGCCTGGACCACGAACAGACCGGCGAGGCCGTCGAGGTAGCGCCTGCCCTTGTCGTCGTAGATGTGGGTGCCCTCACCGCGGACGATGGTGGGGACGGGGGCGTTCTCGTACGACGACATGCGGGTGAAGTGCATCCACAGGTGGTCGTAGGCGGTCCTGCTGAGGTCCTTGGGGCTGTCGGTGCTCACGATTATCGGGTTCCCCACATATAGGTCTGCTTCTTGAGCTTGAGGTAGACGAAGCTCTCGGTGGAGCGCACGCCGGGGACGGCCCGGACGCGTCGGTTGATGACCTCCAGGAGGTGGTCGTCGTCCTCGCAGACGACCTCCACCATCAGGTCGAAGGAGCCCGCGGTCATCACCACGTACTCGCATTCGGACATGGCCGCCAGCGCCTCGGCGACGGACTCCACGTCCCCCTCGACATTGACGCCGACCATCGCCTGACGCCGGAAGCCCACGGTGAGCGGGTCCGTGACGGCGACGATCTGCATCACACCCTGGTCGAGCAGCTTCTGGACACGCTGGCGCACGGCCGCCTCCGACAGGCCGACGGCCTTGCCGATCGCGGCGTACGGCCGGCGGCCGTCCTCCTGGAGCTGCTCGACGATGGCGAGGGAGACGGCGTCCAACTGGGGACCGCCGTTCCTGGACTCGCGGGAGTCCTTCTGGTCTGCGCTTCGACTGGCCACGGCTTCACTGTGCACGACGTATCGACAGTTTCGCAAGGTCCGATCGATGAAATTCGTTGTTTCAATCGCTTCAATGTGCGGATATCGCAACACAGGGGCCGGTGGGGGTGTTGAAAACGTCGGAACTCCGTCTAGGGTGGGTGTCTCAGTGATTGGACACCCGAACTTGGAGGGCCGGCAGTGAGTACCGAGCTGGGTCGGCTGCGCACACTACGAAACTACGTCGACGGTGAGTTCCGGGACGCCGCCGACGGACGGACCACGGAAGTGGTCAACCCCGCCACGGGCGAGGCGTACGCGACCGCTCCCCTGTCCCGGCAGGCGGACGTGGACGCCGCGATGGCGGCCGCCGCGGCGGCCTTCCCGGCGTGGCGGGACACGACCCCGGCCGAACGGCAGAAGGCCCTGCTGAAGATCGCGGACGCGTTCGAGGAGCGCGCCGAGGAACTGATCGCGGCCGAGGTGGAGAACACGGGCAAGCCCATCGGGCTGACCCGCTCCGAGGAGATTCCGCCGATGGTCGACCAGATCCGCTTCTTCGCGGGTGCGGCGCGGATGCTGGAGGGGCGCGGCGCCGGTGAGTACATGGAGGGTCTGACCTCCTTCGTGCGCCGCGAGCCGATCGGCGTCTGCGCGCAGGTCGCGCCGTGGAACTACCCGATGATGATGGCCGTGTGGAAGTTCGCCCCGGCGCTCGCCGCGGGCAACACCGTCGTCCTCAAGCCCTCGGACACCACCCCCGCCTCCACGGCCCTGATGGCCGACATCATCGGCTCGATCGTCCCCAGGGGCGTCTTCAACGTCGTCTGCGGCGACCGCGACACCGGCCGCCTGATGGTCGAGCACGAGACCCCGGCGATGGCCTCCATCACCGGCTCCGTGCGGGCCGGCATGTCGGTCGCCGAGTCGGCGTCGAAGGACCTCAAGCGCGTCCACCTGGAGCTGGGCGGCAAGGCCCCCGTCGTGGTCTTCGAGGACACCGACATCCCCAAGGCCGTCGAGGACATCTCGGTCGCGGGCTACTTCAACGCCGGACAGGACTGCACGGCGGCCACCCGAGTGCTGGTCCACGAGTCGATCCACGACGAGTTCGTCACCGCCCTCGCGAAGGCCGCCGCCGAGACCAGGACCGGTCACCCGGACGACGAGGACGTGCTGTACGGCCCGCTCAACAACCCCAACCAGCTCAAGCAGGTCGCCGGGTTCATCGAGCGCCTGCCCGCCCACGCCAAGGTCGAGGCGGGCGGCCACCGGGTCGGCGACCAGGGCTACTTCTACGCCCCGACCGTCGTCTCCGGCCTCAAGCAGGACGACGAGATCATCCAGCAGGAGGTCTTCGGCCCGGTCATCACCGTCCAGTCCTTCCGCGACGAGGACCAGGCGGTCGAGTGGGCCAACGGCGTCGAGTACGCGCTGGCCTCCTCGGTGTGGACCAAGGACCACGGCCGCGCCATGCGGATGTCCAAGAAGCTGGACTTCGGCTGCGTGTGGATCAACACGCACATCCCGCTGGTCGCCGAGATGCCGCACGGCGGCTTCAAGAAGTCCGGTTACGGCAAGGACCTGTCGTCGTACGGCTTCGACGACTACACGCGGGTCAAGCACGTGATGACGTCGCTGGACGTCTGAACCCGCGGCGATGCCCCAGCGGTTCGCGCGGCCCCCGACGCAGGCCGGGAAGCCTCCGTCCGGGGCCGCGGCGTGTGCGCGCCGGGCACTCCGCGCGGTCGACGGGGTGTCGGCCCGGGCCGGGCGCGCTCGGCCCGGCGTCGAGCGTCCCGGGTGAGCGCGGGCCGCGAGATCGCCGTGCCATACCCCTGCGCCCGAAGACGCCCCGCCCTCCCGCCGGTCCCTGCCACACGGCCCGGGCGGCTCCGCCGTGCCCGGCGCACCGGCCGGCTGCGATGTCCCCGCCGCGTACGTCGCGCCGGTCGGCCACCGAGCGACGGCTGACGCGGGCGAACCGGCCGCTCCACATCGACACCGACGACGAGCGTCCGGGCCGCCGGGCCGCCCCGGAGGCGTTCGAGGAGCGCACGGGCATCTCCCGCCGCGCCGCACCGGTGTCCTGCGCCCCACGCGCCCGCGCGACCTCGCGCGGGCGCTCGGTCTCGCGCGGCGGCGACGGTCGTGTCCCACACGGCGGCACGGCGGCACTGCGGCCGACGGGCGCTACCGCAGCGCGGCCGCGGTGATCCGGTCGAGCACCGGATTCGGTTCCGCGCTCTTGGCGTCCGTGGCGTTGACCGAGTAGACGAGGGTGCGGGACAGGTCGCGGGTGCCGCCGACGAGCGCGCTGTAGCCGTAGCGGGAGCCGGACTTGCCCCAGAAGATCTCGCCGCCGACCTCCTTGTACTCCAGTCCCGCGCTGCGGGTCGCGTCCGGCAGGTTCGCCGGGGTCGTGAACATCTCCTCCAACTGCGGCTCGGGCACGATCCGCCCGCGGAACAGCGAGGTGAGCAGCCGTTCCAGGTCGGCCGCCGTCGAGATCATGTCACCGGCCGCCCAGCGGTCCGCCTGGTTCCACTGGGTCACGTCGAACAGCTCCGTCGTCCCGTCCGGCCGCTCCACCGTCTGGTAACCCCGGTTGTGCGGGCCCCGGACGGCGGGGTCGGTGCCCGGGAAGTACGTGTGCCGCATCCCGGCCGGGCGCAGGACCAGGCGCGTGGCCTCGGCGGCGTAGGAGCGTCCCGTCACCTTCTCGATCAGCAGGCCGAGGATCGTGTAGTTGATGTTGAGGTAGTGCTGCCGCTCGCCCGGGCCGAACTCCGGTCCCCTGGCGATCGCCGACGCCGCGACCTCCTGCGGGGTGAGGGTGTCGAAACGGTGCGCGTACAGCTCCGCGAAGTCGTCGCCGAGCCCGTCGCCCGCCTGGATGCCACTGGTGTGGTTCAGCAACCGGCGCACGCTGATCGGCTCGTCGAAGGCCGGGGTGAACAGGCCGGGAAGGTAGCGCTGCACCGGTGCGTCCAGGTCGAGCCGGTCCTGCGCCGCGAGCCGCAGCACGGTGGCGGCCGTGACGACCTTGGTGATCGAACCGGCCCGGAAGAGGGCATGAGGGTACGCCGGCCGGCCACTGGCCAGGTCGCGCACGCCCGCGCTGCCGCGCCAGCCGCCGTCGCTGCCGCCGACCCGTACGAGGGCGGCCGTGGCGTGCTCACCCGGGACCATGGCGAGGGCGGCACGCAGCGCCTCCCCGTTCGGTCCGGCCGGCCGGGACGTGCCGGCGGCAGCGACGGCCGGCGCGGCGAACGCGGGCGCGGCCAGTGGGCCCGCGGACAGGGCGAGCACCAGGGAAGCGGCGAGGACGGAGGAAGTACGGGCACGCATCGACGGCTCCAGGTTCCGGGGCGGGACGGTCGCCGATCATCCTCATACGCCGTGCCCAGCACCGGATCGTCGGCGAGGAGGGTCCCCGCCCCGGTGGGAGGGTCGGGGAACTCCCCTACACGGCAGACGACTTGTCCGGGATCTCCCTTACGGGACGTGCCGCCGGCCCACAGGCGCGTCGCGCAGCGCGCACAGGACGTCGATGCGGTTGGTCGTGATCGAGTCGACGTTCAGGGTCCGCAGGCGGCGCATGGTGCGGCGGGTGTCGGGCGTCCACACGGACAGCAGGAAGCCGTCGCCGTGGACCCGGTCGGCCAGTGCCCGGTCCACAAGGCCGAAGCGGTAGTTGAGCCACCGCGGCCGCACGGCCGCCAGCAGCGCGGGCCGGGGCGGGGCGGCCGTCGTCCAGGTCAGGGCGATCTCGGCGGCGGGGTCCGCGGCTCGCACGGCGAGCATGGCGGCGGCACCCGCGGTGTAGTACACGCGGTCCCGCGCCCCGCACTCGCGGACCACGTCCACGACGCGCCGCACCGCTCGCTCACCCGGCGCCCCCGGCAGGTCGAGCATCAGCCGGCCGCCCCCGGTCGCGGCCAGCGCCCGAGCGAGCGTGGGCACCCCGCCCGCCGTCAGACCGCGCACCTCGTCCGCGGACAGGGAGCGCAGCGGCCGGTCCCGCTGCCACAACCGCTTCAGCGTCTCGTCGTGCAGCAGCACCGGCACGCCGTCCCGGGTGAGGCGTACGTCGGTCTCGACCGCGTCCGCGCCGCGGTCCAGGGCGGAACACAGCGAGTCGATCGTGTTCTCGCGGTGCCGGTAGGGGTCGCCGCGGTGGGCGACGGCGGTCAGACCGCGCGGGGTGTTCATGATGGCGGCAACCCTCAGGAGGCGAGCCAGGCGGCGGTGTACGTGTCGATCTCGTCGATGATCCGCGCCTTGCCCGGCGCGTCGAGGAACGAGGCCTCGACGCCGTTCCTGGCCAGGCCGGCGAGGCCCCGCTCGTCGAGGCCGAGGAGCCGGGCGGCGACGGCGTACTCGTTGTTGAGGTCGGTGCCGAACATCGGCGGGTCGTCGGAGTTGACCGTGACGAGGACACCGGCACGGACGAACGCCCCGATCGGGTGCTCGTCCAGGGTGCGCACCGCGCGGGTGGCGATGTTCGAGGTCGGGCACACCTCCAGCGGAATGCGCCGCTCGGCGAGGTGGGCCAGCAGCCTCGGGTCCTGCGCGGAGCTGGTGCCGTGCCCGATGCGCTCGGCACGCAGGTCCGTGAGGGCGTCCCACACCGTCTGCGGTCCGGTGGTCTCGCCTGCGTGCGGCACCGAGTGCAGGCCCGCGGCGATCGCCCGGTCGAAGTACGGCTTGAACTGCGGGCGGGCCACGCCGACCTCGGGACCGCCGAGCCCGAAGGAGACCAGGCCCTCCGGGCGCACCCGGTCGTCGGTGGCGAGCCGCGCCGTCTCCTCGGCCGACTCCAGACCGGCCTCGCCGGGAATGTCGAAGCACCAGCGCAGTACGGTCCCGAACTCGGCCTCGGCCGCCTTGCGGGCGTCCTCGATCGCGTCCATGAAGGCGCCCTCGTCGATGCCGCGCCGGGTGGAGGAGAAGGGTGTGATGGTCAGCTCGGCGTACCGCACCTGCTGCCGGGCCATCTCCCGGGCCACCTCGTACGTCAGCAGCCGGACGTCCTCCGGGGTGCGGATCAGGTCGACGACGGACAGGTACACGTCGATGAAGTGCGCGAAGTCCGTGAAGGTGAAGTAGTCGACCAGTGCCTCGGGGTCGGTGGGGACCTTGGAGTCGGGGTGCCGCGCGGCCAGTTCCGACACGATGCGCGGGGAGGCGGAGCCGACGTGGTGGACGTGCAGCTCGGCCTTGGGCAGCCCGGCGATGAAGGCGTGCAGGTCGCTCGGAACGTCGGGGTCGACGAGGTGCTCGGTCAAGGGTTCCTCCCCGCGGTGGCGTCCCGGGCCGCGCGCGGCGGCGGTGGGACGCGGGTGATCGGCTGATCGGTGTTTCGGGGATCATCGTAGGCCGGTCTCACGCGCGGCGGCCCGGGACCGTAGCATGACGGGCACGAACGACCCAGGGGGCAAGGAATGACGGACGCGATACGGCCGGACGGGGACCCCGCCGGTGACCACGACCCCTGGGCGCCCCCGGACAGCGGGCCGTCCCTGGACAAGGGCGCCGGCGCCGGGGCGGGGCAGCCGCAGGAGCCGCGGCCTCCCGTTTCCGGCGCGCCGCCGCCCTGGCAGCCGCCGCCGGCCGTGCACGACCAGGCCACGGTCACGTCGATGCCCGCCGCGGGGTTCGGCGCCCCCGAATCCGCGGTGCCCCCGCCGCCGGTCGCGCCCGGTGGTGCCGGTGCCCCGGGCGGGTACGGCTACCCCGGATACGGCCAGGGCTACGGCTGGTCCGGCATGCCGATGCCTCCGCAGAACGGCCTGGGCACCGCGTCGATGGTGCTGGGCATCCTCGCCTGCGCCCTGTTCTGCCTGTACGGCGTGGTCTCCCTGGTGCTCGGCGTCCTCGCCGTGGTCTTCGGGATCAAGGGCCGCCGGAAGGCGGAGCGCGGGCTGGCCAGCAACCACGGGCAGGCGCAGGCCGGATTCGTCATGGGCATCGTGGGCATCGTCCTCGGCATCGCCGTGATCGTGCTGATCGCCGTCGGGATCACCGCCGCGATCAACGACGACTCGGACTACGACGACCCCTACTACGGGTCCTCGCGCCCGGTGCCGGTCTCGGTGACGGCGGAATTCTGAGCTCTCCTCCGCAGGGATGCCTCTACGATGTCAAGCGCCAACGAGGGGAGAGCAGTTCATGTCGCAGAACAATCCCGGACCCGGGGGTTCCGGGCCGCCGTCGCAGCCGGGCCAGCCGCCCGCCGGGGGATACGCCTATCCGCAGTCCGCGCCCGGGTACGGCTATCCGAACCAGGGACCGGCGTACCCGGCCGCCCCACCGGTCGGCTACCCGCAGGCCCCCGGCTATGCCATGCCGGCGCAGCCGAGCAATGGTCTGGGGACCACGGGGCTGGTGCTGGGCATCATCGGCGTGGTCTGCAGCCTGACCTTCTTCCTGTGGTTCTTCGGCGTCATCCTGGGCATCCTCGCGATCATCTTCGGCGCGATCGGCCGGGGGAAGGCCAACCGGGGCGAGGCCACCAACAAGGGCGCCGCGACCGCCGGGCTCGTGCTCGGCATCACGGCCACCGTGATCCTGCCGCTGCTCGGCTTCCTCGCCTTCGCGAGCCTGATGAGCGTGGCCTGAGCCTGAGCCCGGTTTCGAGTCGGAGCCCGAGCCTGAGCCCGATTCCGAGCCTGAGCCCGATTCCGGGTCGGAGCCCGAGCCTGAGCCCGATTCCGGGTCGGAGCCCGAGCCTGAGCCCGATTCCGGGTCGGAGCCCGAGCCCGAGCCCGGTCCTGAGCCCGGTCCCGATTCCGAGTCGGAGCCTTCCGAGTCGGAGTCCGATCACGACCGGGAGCGTGGTCCCGGTCCGGAGCCAGGTCCCGCGCCCGAGCCGGGTCCGTAGGGGACCGGCCCGGTAGCCGGCGAAGGGGGTGGCCCCGCGGGCCGCCCCCTCAGTCGCTCGCGCGCAGCCGCGCACGGGCCGCCATCAGCGCGAACCCCAGCAGATTCGGCCCCTGCCAGCGCTCCGGGTCTCTCGCCGCCTCGTCGTCCGCGGCCAGGCCGATGCCCCACACCCGGTCCACGGGGCTCGCCTCCACCAGCACCCTCTCGCCCGTGTCCAGCAGGAACGCCCGCAGCGCCGGGTCCGAGGCGAACTTGTGGACGCTGCCCTCCACCACGATCCGGAACCGCTCCCGCTCCCACACCGCCTCCTCGAAGCCGCGCACCAGCCGGCCCGCCCTCTTCGCCTCGGCGGGGTGAGCGGCCGCCAGCACCCGCCGCTCGGCCTCCGCGTCCCCGAAGAGGCGGGCCTTGCCCGCCATCATCCAGTGCTCGGCGGTCGCGTACTCCACGCCGGCCACGGTGAAGGGCGACGGCCACCACTGGCTGAGACAGCCCGGCCCGAGCCGGCCGTCCGGGAGCGGCCGGTGACCCCAGAAGCACAGGTACTTGATCCGCGCCCCCGCCCCGACCCGCCCGACCAGCGCTTCCCAGCCGTCGACGCCCTCCACCGCCGCTCCCGCGGTCCGCTCCGCCTCCGCGATCCGGTCCGCCCCCGTGGTCCTTTTCATGCACGCGAGTGTGGCACGCGCCACTGACACTCCGTCCGCCCTTTTCCGTGGCGACTCGACACCTGGTCGACAGATTCCGTCGCGTAACCAAATGGCAACAACGGAATCACTTGTTGGAGGCCTAGTGCTCTGTCAGGATCGGCACTCACATCGAGCCTGAGCCACGCCGGCCCCCGCCACGGGGAGACCGAGGAGAGCCGACATGCACAACCCGGGCAACGCCACCCCGGACCGATTCCCGGCCCAGGACCGCTTCGCGGACGGGGCCCAGTACATCGCGGGCCGTCTCACGAAGGGCACCTCCGGACACACGCACACCGTCGTCGACCCGGCGACCGGCGAGGACGTCCTGACCTACGAGCTCGCCGGTCCGGACGACGTCGACGCGGCCGTCGCCGCCGCGCGGGCGGCCTTCCCCGGCTGGGCCGGTGCCACCCCCGGCGAGCGCTCGGACGCCCTGCACCGGTTCGCCGCCGTGCTCGCGGAGCGCGCCGAGGAATTCGCCCGGGCCGAGTCCCTGCAGTGCGGGAAGCCGCTGAAGCTGACCCGCGAGTTCGACGTGCCGGGCACGGTCGACAACGCGTCCTTCTTCGCCGGTGCCGCCCGGCATCTGCAGGGCCAGTCGGCGGGGGAGTACTCCGCCGACCACACCTCGTACGTCCGCCGCGAGCCGATCGGCGTCGTCGGGTCCATCGCGCCCTGGAACTACCCCCTCCAGATGGCCGCCTGGAAGGTCCTCCCGGCGATCGCGGCCGGCAACACCATCGTGCTCAAGCCCGCCGAGATCACCCCGTTCACCTCCCTGATGTTCGCGCAGGCGGCGACCGTGGCCGGCGTCCCGGACGGCGTGATCAACGTCGTCAGCGGCACCGGACGGGAGGCCGGGGAGCGCCTCGTCGCCCACCCCGACGTCGCCATGACCTCCTTCACCGGGTCCACCGGTGTCGGCAAGCGCGTCGCCGAGGTCGCCACCGCCACCGTCAAGCGCCTCCACCTGGAGCTGGGCGGCAAGGCCCCCTTCCTCGTCTTCGACGACGCCGACCTCGACGCGGCCGTCCACGGCGCGGTCGCGGGGGCGCTCATCAACACCGGCCAGGACTGCACGGCCGCCACGCGCGCGTACGTACAGCGGCCCCTGTACGAGGCCTTCGTCGAGAAGACCGCCGCGCTCATGGACACCGTCCGGGTCGGCGACCCCTTCGCCCCCGGCACCGACCTCGGCCCGCTGGTCAGCCATGTGCAGCGCGACCGCGTCGCCGGCTTCGTCGACCGGGCCCGCTCCTACGCGCGCGTGGTGACCGGCGGCGAGGCACCGCAGGGCGACCTCGTGGACGGCGCCTACTACCGGCCCACCCTCATCGCGGACGCCGCGCAGGACAGCGAGGCCGTCCAGGCCGAGATCTTCGGTCCGGTGCTGGTCGTGCTGCCCTTCGACGGCGACGACGAAGGCATCCGTCTGGCCAACGACACGCCGTACGGGCTCGCCGCCTCCGCCTGGAGCCGGGACGTGTACCGGGCCAACCGCGCCACCCGCGAGATCAAGGCGGGCTGCGTGTGGATCAACGACCACATCCCGATCATCAGCGAGATGCCCCACGGCGGATACCGGGCGTCCGGCTTCGGCAAGGACATGTCCGCCTACTCCTTCGAGGAGTACACGCAGGTCAAGCACGTCATGTTCGACAACACCGCGGTGGCGGCCAAGGACTGGCACCGCACCGTCTTCGGGGACCGATAGCCATCACGCCAGGCCGCCGACCACGGCCGACCCACCCGAAAGGGCAACCACGCGCATGGAGCAGTACGAGCCCGACCGCCTGTCCCCGGCCCGAGCGGCCGCCATGCGGCGCAGTCTCACGGGCGGCAGAGCCGCCCTCACCCGCCGTTCGCTGTTGCGCGCCTCCACGGGCGGCGCGCTCGCGGTCGGCGGACTCGGCCTGCTGAGCGGCTGCGGCATCCCGGCGGCCGGCAAGACCGAGGGAGGCGTGTCCTCCGAGGACCGGTCGAAGGAGGAGAAGGAGGTCTCCTTCTCCAACTGGACCGAGTACATGGACGTCGACGACAGCGGCAAGCGGCACCCGACCCTGGACGCGTTCACCGGGCGTACCGGCATCAAGGTCAAGTACACCGAGGACATCAACGACAACAGCGAGTTCTTCGGCAAGATCCAGCCGCAGCTCGCCGCGGGCCAGGAGACCGGCCGCGACATCATCGTCCTCACCGACTGGCTGGCCGCCCGCCTGATCCGCCTCGGCTGGGTCCAGAAACTGGACCCGGCCCACCTGCCGCACGCCTTCGCCAACCTGTCGCCCCAGTTCCGCGACCCCGACTGGGACCCGGGCCGCGCCTACTCGTACCCCTGGCAGGGCATCTCGACGGTCATCGCCTACAACAGGAAGGCGCTGGACGGCATCGAGGTCGCCTCGGTCTCCGACCTGCTCGACAACCCGAAGCTCAAGGGACGCGTCGGCTTCCTCACCGAGATGCGCGACACCGTCGGCATGACGCTGCTCGACATGGGCAAGGACCCCGCCCGCTTCTCCGACGACGACTACGACGCGGCGATCGCCCGCCTCCAGAAGGGCGTCGACCGCGGCCAGATCCGCCGCTTCACCGGCAACGACTACACCGCCGACATCAGCAAGGGCGACTTCGCGGCCTGTCTGGCCTGGGCCGGGGACGTCGTCCAGCTCAAGGCGGACAACCCGGACGTCGACTTCCTCATCCCGGACAGCGGATACATCACGTCCAGCGACAACATGCTGGTCCCCAACAAGGCCCGGCACAAGACCAACGCCGAGCGGCTCATGGACTACTACTACGAGCCGGGCCCGGCAGCGCAGCTCGCCGCCTACATCAACTACGTCTGTCCCGTCGACGGTGTGAAGGACGAGCTCGCGAAGATCGACGAGGATGCGGCGAACAACCCGCTGATCATCCCCGACGGGGCCATGCAGGCGAAGTCCCATGCCTTCCGCTCCCTGAGCGCGAAGGAAGAGACGGCCTACGAAGAAAAATTCGCGAAGCTCACTGGGGCGTGACGACGATGACGACGAATACGACCAAGGCCCGGACGGATGCGACGGACCGCGGCGGCGACGTCCGCCTCGCCGGCATCAGCAAGACCTACGGCTCCTTCACCGCCGTGCACCCGCTCGACCTGACCGTTCCTCAGGGCTCCTTCTTCGCCCTGCTCGGCGCCTCCGGCTGCGGCAAGACCACGACCCTGCGCATGATCGCCGGACTGGAGGAGCCGAGCGGCGGCACCGTCCACCTCGGCGACCAGGACGTGACCGCGCTGCCGCCGTACAAACGGCCGGTCAACACGGTCTTCCAGTCCTATGCCCTCTTCCCGCACCTCGACATCTTCGAGAACGTCGCCTTCGGCCTGCGCCGGCGCGGCATCAAGAGCGTGAAGAAGCAGGTCGGGGAGATGCTCGACCTGGTCCAGCTCGGCGAACAGGCGCGCAAGAGGCCGCACCAGCTCTCCGGCGGCCAGCAGCAGCGCGTCGCGGTCGCCCGCGCCCTGATCAACCACCCCAAGGTGCTGCTCCTGGACGAACCGCTCGGCGCCCTCGACCTCAAGCTGCGCCGCCAGATGCAGCTGGAGCTCAAGCGCATCCAGACCGAGGTCGGCATCACCTTCGTGCACGTCACGCACGACCAGGAGGAGGCCATGACGATGGCCGACCGGGTCGCGGTGATGAACGCGGGCCGCGTCGAGCAACTGGGCGCCCCCGCGGACCTGTACGAGAACCCGCGGACCACGTTCGTCGCCAACTTCCTCGGCACCTCCAACCTCATCGAGGCCGAGGTCGACACCCGCGGCGGCGACGACATCGTGGTGCGGGCGGCCGGTGACAGACTCGTCCTGCCCGGCGCCCGGTGTTCCGCGCCGGCGCAGGCGGGCGGCAAGGTACTGGTCGGCGTGCGCCCGGAGAAGATCAGCCTCACCCACGCGGACGACGCCGGATCGATCCCCGAGGGCCGCAACCGCGTCACCGGCAAGATCAGCAACACCAGTTTCATAGGCGTCTCCACGCAGTACGTGGTCGACTGCGCGGCCTGCCCCGAATTCGAGGTCTACGCCCAGAACATCGACCGCGACGCCCGCCTCGCACCCGGCGCCGACGTCGTCCTGCACTGGAACCCGGCGCACACCTTCTGCCTGGACGCCGGCCAGGACATCGACGCGGGCGTGACCGAGGGCGAGGCCGCCTGATGTCCACGCTCACCGAGGCGCCACCGCCGCTCACCCCGACCGCGCCGCAGAAGAAGCCCCCGCGCGCAAGGGGCCGCTGGACGCCGTACTGGCTGCTGCTGCCCGGCCTGCTGTGGCTGGTCGTCTTCTTCGCGGCGCCGATGGTCTACCAGGCCTCCACCTCCGTGCAGACGGGCTCGCTGGAGGAGGGCTACAAGGTCACCTGGCACTTCGCCACCTACTGGGACGCGCTGTCCGAGTACTGGCCGCAGTTCCTGCGCTCGGTCGCCTACGCGGCCTCCGCGACCGTGCTGTGCCTGCTGCTCGGTTACCCGCTCGCCTATCTGATCGCCTTCCGCGCGGGCCGCTGGCGGAACCTGATCATGATCCTGGTGGTCGCGCCGTTCTTCACCAGCTTCCTGATCCGCACCCTGGCCTGGAAGACGATCTTCGCGGACGGCGGCCCGGTGGTCGGTGCCCTGAACACGCTGCACGTCCTGGACGTGACCGCTTGGCTGGGCTGGACGTCCGGCGACCGCGTGCTGGCCACGCCGCTCGCGGTGGTCTGCGGTCTGACGTACAACTTCCTGCCCTTCATGATCCTGCCGCTCTACACCTCCCTGGAGCGCGTCGACGGCCGGCTGCACGAGGCGGCGGGGGACCTGTACGCGAGGCCGTCCACGGTCTTCCGCAAGGTCACCTTCCCGCTCTCGATGCCGGGCGTCGTCTCCGGCACGCTGCTGACCTTCATCCCGGCCACCGGCGACTACGTCAACGCGTCGCTGCTCGGCTCGGCCGACACGGGAATGATCGGGAACGTGATCCAGTCCCAGTTCCTCAGGGTGCTGGACTATCCGACGGCGGCGGCGCTCTCCTTCATCCTGATGGCCGCGATCCTCGCCATGGTCACCATCTACATCCGCAAGTCGGGGACGGAGGATCTGGTTTAAATGGCCTTCGTCAACTGGTTCAAGCGCAATATGGTCGTGATCGCCGGACTGCTGACGCTCGCGTATCTGCTGCTGCCCAACGCCGTCGTCACGGTGTTCTCGTTCAACAAGCCGAACGGGCGCTTCAACTACGCCTGGCAGCAGTTCTCCACGGATGCCTGGAGAGACCCCTGCGGGGTGGCCGGGCTGTGCGGTTCGCTGTCGCTCAGCCTCCGGATCGCCTTCTGGGCGACGCTGGGCGCCACCGCGCTGGGCACCGCGATCGCCTTCGCGCTGGTCCGCTACCGCTTCCGCGCACGGGGCGCGATCAACTCGCTGATCTTCCTGCCGATGGCGATGCCCGAGGTCGTGATGGCCGCCTCGCTGCTCACCCTCTTCCTCAACATGGGCGCTCAGCTGGGCTTCTGGACGATTCTGATCGCCCACATCATGTTCTGCCTCAGCTTCGTGGTGACGGCCGTCAAGGCGCGCGTGATGTCGATGGACCCCCGCCTGGAGCAGGCGGCACAGGACCTGTACGCCGGTCCCTTCCAGACCTTCGTCCGGGTCACGCTGCCCCTCGCGGCTCCCGGGATCGCGGCCGGCGCGCTGCTCGCCTTCGCGCTGTCCTTCGACGATTTCATCATCACCAATTTCAACGCGGGTTCCACCGTCACCTTCCCCATGTTCGTCTGGGGATCGGCCCAGCGCGGAACGCCCGTTCAGATCAATGTCGTCGGTACGGCCATGTTCGTCGTCGCCGTACTGTTCGTGCTGGCCTCCATGGTCATCGGCAACCGCCGAAATCGCCGTAAGGCGTAGGGCGCAGGCGTAAGCAGCACGGAACACAGCGCATCAGCGCATTCGTAGGGAGTTGAAATCATGGCCCCGAGCGCCATGAGCCGCAGCAACGACTGGACGAGATCCCTTTCCGACGCCCAGCCGGTCCCGTACTGGCTGGACGACCCCGGCCGCCCCCGCCCCGAGGCCGCGCTCACCGGCACCGACACCTGCGACCTGCTGGTCGTCGGCGGCGGCTACAGCGGACTGTGGACCGCGCTGATCGCCAAGGAGCGCGACCCGGGGCGGGACGTGGTGCTCACCGAGGGCCGCGAGGTGGGCTGGGCCGCCTCCGGCCGCAACGGCGGCTTCTGCGCCGCCTCCCTCACCCACGGCCTGGCCAACGGCCTCACCCGTTGGCCCGACGAGATCCACCGGCTGGAGGAACTGGGCGCCCGCAACCTCGACGCCATCGAGGCGGCGGTCGCCCGCCACCGACTCGACTGCGACTTCGAACGCACCGGCGAGATCGACGTCGCCACCGAGCCCTACCAGGCCCGGGAACTCGAGGACTGGTACGGGCAGATCCGTGCCGAGGGCCTCGCCGAGGGCATCGACTACCTGGACGCCGAAGCCGTACGGGAACAGGTCGACTCACCCACCTTCCGGGCGGGACTGCACGACCGGCGGGGCGTGGCGATGGTGAACCCCGCCAAGCTGGCCTGGGGCCTCAAGCGCGCCTGCCTCCGACTCGGCGTGCGCGTCCACGAGAACACCCCGGCGCTCACCCTGCGGCCGTACGGCGCCGGCATGGCCGTCCGCACCCCGTACGGCGGTGTCCGCGCCCGCACGGTCGCGCTCGGCACCAACATCTTCCCGAACCTGGTCCGGCGGGTGCGCCCGTACACCGTTCCCGTCTACGACTACGCCCTGATGACCGAGCCGCTCACCGACGGGCAGCTGGCCTCGATCGGCTGGAGGAACCGGCAGGGCCTCGGGGACAGCGCCAACCAGTTCCACTACTTCCGCCTCTCCGCCGACAACCGGATCCTGTGGGGCGGTTACGACGCGGTCTACCCGTACGGCGGCCGGGTGCGCGCCGAGTACGACGACCGCCCCGAGACCTACGCCAAGCTCGCCGGGCACTTCTTCACCTGCTTCCCGCAGCTGGAAGGCGTCCGCTTCACCCACGCCTGGGGCGGCGCCATCGACACCTGCTCGCGCTTCTCGGCGTTCTTCGGCACCGCGCACCGGGGCAAGGTCGCCTACGCGGCCGGGTACACCGGCCTCGGCGTCGGCGCCACCCGGTTCGGCGCCGAGGTGATGCTCGACCTGCTGGCGGGGGAGCGCACCGAGCGCACCGAACTGGAGATGGTCCGCAAAAAGCCGCTGCCGTTCCCGCCCGAGCCCTTCGCCTGGACCGGCATCACGCTCACCAAGTGGTCGCTGGCCCGCGCCGACGCGCACGGCGGCCGGCGCAACCTGTGGCTGCGGACGATGGACCGGCTGGGGCTCGGTTTCGACAGCTGACCCGGTCGCCGGTTTCCGCCCCGGGTGTGACCCGGTTCACCCCAACGAGGCGCGGCAACCCGCGTAATGCTCACCGGGAGACCTCCCTCTCCCTTGTGACGCACCCCGCGTCCACGAGTGAAGGGGAGGTCTCACATGCCTGGTGCGAAGACGGCGGTCGCTTGGCTGGCATCCGTCGCACCGGATCCCGAGTCCTGCCGCCGGGAGTGGGAGCGCGACCCCTCGGGCGTCGTGCTCCTCCCGGCGGGCAGGGCCTGGGACGTGCTCATCCTGCCGAGCAGGCTCGGCTATCCGACCCTGGACGTGCTCTCCCGCGTCCTGGACCAGCCCGGCCCGGTGCTCGCCGACTTCGGTGACGCGCGCACGGGCTTCTTCGTGCCGCCCGGCACGGCGGCCCGCTGGCTGGGCACCGGCATCCGGACGGCCGGACCCGGCACCTGGATCGTGGTGCCGTACCCCGGCGGGCTGTCGTCCGGCGGCACCCGCTGGCTGATCCCGCCGGACGGGAGCGGCACCCTCACCGATCCGTCGCTCCTGGAGCTGGCGATGCACGAGGCGGCGGCGGCTCTCGCGGTGGAGGAGAACGAGGGGTGAGGGGCGCGGGAGGGTGTGCGAGGAGACGGACGAGGAGCCGCGCGAGGGGTTGACAACAGAATTGGTCTGGACCAAGTTGGGCGCGCTCCGCCCTCCCCATCTCCCCCCTGTCCGGAGGCACTTGTGGAACGCTCCAGACCACTCGCCCGTCGACCCCTCGTCACGCTGCTCACGGCCGCTGCCCTCGCCGTGTCCGGCCTGACCGCCCTCACGTCGGCCGCCCGTGCGGCCGACGCGGACCTCGCCCGCAACGGCGGCTTCGAGTCCGCCCTCGACGGCTGGACCTGTACCGCGGGCACGACCGTGACCTCGCCCGTCCACAGCGGAACGGCGGCCCTGAAGGCCACCCCGGCCGGCGCCGACAACGCCCGCTGCGCCCAGACGGTGTCCGTGAGACCGGACTCCGCGTACACGCTCTCCGCATACGTCCGCGGCACCTACGTCTACCTCGGCGCGAGCGGCACCGGCACCACCGACGTCTCCACCTGGGCCCAGTCCGCCCCCGACTGGCGGAAGTTGACGACCACCTTCCGTACCGGCCCGTCGACCACCAGGGTCACGGTCTACACCCACGGCTGGTACGGCACCGGCGCCTACCACGCCGACGACATCTCCCTCACCGGCCCCGGCGGCGGGACGGGGCAGCCCCCGGCGGCTCCCGGCGGTCTGACGACCGGCTCCGTGACCTCCACCAGCGTCGCCCTGTCCTGGTCCCCGGCGCCGGGCGCGACGGGCTACGCCGTCTACCGCGACGGCACCAAGGCGGGCACGGTCACCGGCACCTCCACCACCGTGACCGGGCTGACCCCCTCGACGGCGTACGCCTTCCAGGTCGCCGCGGTCAACGACGCGGGCGAGTCGGCGCGGTCCGCCACGGTCACGGCGACCACCGCCCAGCGCCCGGACGACGGTGGCGGATCGTCCGGCCTCCCGGCCCACGCCCTGGTCGGCTACCTTCACGCCGGCTTCGCCAACGGCTCCGGCTACACGCGCATGGCCGACGTGCCCGACAGCTGGGACGTCATCGACCTGGCCTTCGGCGAGCCCACCTCGGTCACCTCCGGCGACATCCGCTTCGAGCGCTGCCCGGTCACCGAATGCCCCACCGTGGAGAGCGACGCCGAGTTCAAGGCCGCGATCAAGGCCAAGCAGGCGGCCGGCAAGAAGGTGCTGATCTCCATCGGCGGCCAGAACGGCCAGGTGCGGCTGACGAGCGCCGCCGCCCGCGACAAGTTCGTCTCGTCCGTCTCCGCGATCATCGACACGTACGGCCTCGACGGCCTCGACATCGACTTCGAGGGCCACTCGCTCTCCCTGGACGCCGACGACACGGACTTCAAGAACCCGAAGACCCCCGTCATCGTCAACCTCATCTCGGCCGTGAAGACCCTCAAGGCCAGGTACGGCGCCGACTTCGTGCTGACCATGGCCCCGGAGACCTTCTTCGTCCAGCTCGGACACCAGTACTACGGCACCGGCAAGTGGGGCGGCCAGGACCCGAGGGCGGGGGCGTACCTGCCCGTGATCCACGCCCTGCGCGACGCCCTGACCCTGCTGCACGTCCAGGACTACAACTCGGGCCCGATCATGGGGCTCGACAACCAGTACCACTCCATGGGCGGCGCCGACTTCCACATCGCCATGACCGACATGCTGCTCACCGGCTTCCCGGTCGCGGGCGACGCGGACAACGTCTTCCCGGCGCTGCGCCCGGACCAGGTCGCGATCGGCATGCCGGCCTCCACCAACGCCGGCAACGGCCACGTCTCCCCGGCCGAGGTCACCAAGACCCTGAACTGCCTGACGAAGAAGACCGACTGCGGCTCGTACGCGACCCACGGCACCTGGCCCGCCCTGCGCGGCCTGATGACGTGGTCGATCAACTGGGACCGGTACTCGGACTGGGAGTTCCAGAAGAACTTCGACGCGTACTTCGGCTGACCGTCGGCCCGGCCCGGCGGGCCACCCGCCCGGCCCCGGCCAGCAGCACCGCCCCCAGGCACCAACTGGCCACCACGTCAAGCGGCCAGTGGTAGCCCCGCCGCACCAGCCCGTAGGAGGTGCCCAGGACCAGCACGGCACACAGCACGACCAGCGCCCGGCGTGCACCCGGCGAGCGCAGCCGCCCGAGCAGCAGCAGCGTCGCCGTGCCGTACGCGACCACCGCCGTGGCGGTGTGGCCCGAGGGGTAGTAGCCGACCGCCGGGGGCACCGCCGGGGTGCCGGGGCGGCCGGTCCACTCCTTCAGCGGAACGACCAGCGCCGGCACCAGGACCATCACGAGTGCCCCCGCGAGGGGCGGCAGCCACCAGCGGTCCACACCCGTGGCCCGCCCGTGCCACGCGGCGTACGCCAGCGCCACGACCAGGACGGGCACGGCCACCTGCACGTTGCCGAGGTCGGCCAGCAGTTCGGAGAGCCGGTCCGGGTGGACGAGCGCCCCGCTCAGCCGCTCGTCCACCCCTACCAGCGGGCCGTCGGCGACGACCTGCCAGGTGATCAGCGCGAACAGGAGCAGGGGAAGCCCGACGAGGGCGGACAGTGTGCGAAAAGGGGCGGAGACCGGCATGACGCCCAGCTTCGCAGGCCCGCCCTCGCGTAGTCTCACCGCCCGTGACGAGCATACGAACGGCACGGGACAGCGAGTGGCAAGAGACCTTCGTACGGCTGCGGACCATGACCAGGCAGGGCCGGTACGAGGAGGTCGAGGCCGAGGCCCGGGCCCTGGCCGCGCTCCCGCGACGCCCCTGGCGGAGGCGTCCGCCGCACTGGGAGGCGCGGGTACTGGCCACGGGAACGGCCGTCATGCACGGCCGCGTGACCGAGGCGCTGGACGAACTGGACCGGCTGATCGCGGAACTGGAGCCGGTCGGCCTCAACTCGCAGATGCTGCGACTGACCGCCCGCGGCAACCGAGTGGTCGCCCTGTCCGGCCTGCGGCGGTACGCGGAGGCGGAGACCGAGGCGCTCGGCATCCTGCGCGGACTGAGCCGCATCGCCCACCGCGCCCCGGTGTCGCGGCTGGAGGCGAACACCCTGGGGCACCTGGCCGCCGTGCTGTGCGGGCTGGCCCGCCACGAGGAGGCGGAGGCCGTCGCGCGCGGGAACCTGCCCCGGACGGACGGTCCCGCCGTCGCCGTCCTGTACGCCACGCTGGCGCGCAGTCTGAACGGCCAGGGCCGCCACGAGGAGGCGCTGACCGAGGTCCGCCGGAGTGTGCCGCACCCGCCCCGCTACGCCGGCGGGTACGTGGACCTGGTCACCGCCGAGGCCCTGTCCGGCCTGGGACGCCGCGCCGAGGCGGAGACGACCGCACGGCGCGCGCTGACCGACTGCGAGCGGCAGCTGCACCCCTCCCATCCGCGCCTCGGCGAGGCGCGCGCTCTGCTCGCCCGCGTCACCGGGGAGGAGCCACGCGAGGAGTCCCGAGGAGAACCGGGCGAGTGAACACCGAAGGGCCGGCACAAGGGGGGGAGTGTGCCGGCCCTTCGGTGAACCGCCGCCCCGAGTGCCGAGGCGGCCGTCCTGACCGGAACGCCGCGCGCCCCGGGGGGTCTGGGGCGGGCGACCGTCCGATCGGTGAGGAAGCCGGAGCCCAGGGCTCCGGTTGTGTGCGCGAGGCACGACCAGGTCGAAGCTGGGGAAGCCCCGTCCTGACGGTCCGCCCACAGTCCCCTGTGGGCGGGGTGTATCTCTCATCTGCGTAGAACCTACGGCAGGGGGTGCGCTCAGGACAGTGTCATCGGCGTACTGACATCCACCTCGCACACGTTCTTCACACGCTCTGCCGCTCGCCGCGCCAGGCGTGCGGAACGCGGCTCGGATGCGCGTCCGGACGCCGGTGCGGGTGCTCGGGAGCGACCTGGGACAAGGGCGCTCCCGGCCTCGCTCAGAGGCCGGCGAAGCCCTGCCCGATGATGTCGAGACCCTCGTTCAGCAGATCGTCCCCGATCACCAGCGGAGGCAGGAAGCGCAGCACGTTGCCGTAGGTGCCGCAGGTCAGGACCAGCAGGCCCTCCTGGTGGCAGGCCTTGGCGAGCGCGGCGGTCGCCGCCGGGTCGGGCTCCTTGGTGTCGCGGTCCTTGACCAGCTCGACCGCGATCATCGCGCCGCGGCCCCGGATGTCGCCGATGACGTCGAACTTCTCGGCCATGGCGGCGAGACGGGACTTCATGACCGCCTCGATGTGCTTCGCCCGGGCGTTGAGGTCCAGCTCCTTCATCGTCTCGATGGCACCGAGCGCGCCCGCGCAGGCCACCGGGTTGCCGCCGTAGGTACCGCCGAGACCGCCGGAGTGCGCGGCGTCCATGATCTCGGCGCGGCCGGTGACGGCGGACAGCGGCAGACCGCCCGCGATGCCCTTCGCCGTCGTGATCAGGTCCGGGACGATGCCCTCGTCCTCGCAGGCGAACCACTGGCCCGTGCGGCAGAAGCCGGACTGGATCTCGTCGGCGACGAAGACGATGCCGCTGTCCGAGGCGAACTCGCGGATCGCGGGCAGGAAGCCCTTGGCCGGCTCGATGAAGCCGCCCTCGCCGAGCACCGGCTCGATGATGATCGCGGCCACGTTCTCCGCGCCGACCTGCTTGGTGATCTGGTCGATCGCCTGGGCGGCGGCCTCGGGACCGGCGTTCTCCGGGCCGGTCGGCCAGCGGTAGCCGTAGGCCACCGGGACCCGGTACACCTCGGGCGCGAACGGGCCGAAGCCGTGCTTGTACGGCATGTTCTTCGCGGTCAGCGCCATCGTCAGGTTGGTCCGGCCGTGGTACCCGTGGTCGAAGACGACGACGGCCTGCCGCCCGGTGTACGCACGGGCGATCTTGACGGCGTTCTCGACGGCCTCGGCGCCACTGTTGAACAGGGCCGACTTCTTGGCGTGGTCGCCCGGCGTCAGCTCGGCCAGCGCCTCGGCGACGGCGACGTAGCCCTCGTACGGCGTGACCATGAAACAGGTGTGGGTGAAGTCGGCGAGCTGAGCGGACGCCCTGCGCACGACGGCCTCGGCGGAGGCGCCGACGGAGGTCACCGCGATACCGGAGCCGAAGTCGATCAGACGGTTGCCGTCGACGTCCTCGATGACGCCGCCGCCGGCGCGCGCGACGAAGACCGGCAGCGTGGAGCCCACACCCTGCGCGACCACGGCCGTACGGCGGGCCTGCAGCTCCTGCGACCTCGGGCCGGGAATGGCGGTGACGACGCGGCGCTCCTGCGGAAGTGCGGTCATGGGGGCTCCTGGGGTCTTGCCGGATCCGCGGCACCTGGTGTGGCCGCGGGTTCCGCGGGATCTTACGGACGCTTGCCTTCTTTTCTCGCAGGCTAGGACCGGCGGGGTGGGGTGGGCATGCTCCATGTGGGCGTTGTCCGGGAGGCCGGTTGTCCGTCGTGGACAGGTGGTGGGTACGGCGACAAATGGACACGTCGACGCGAGCCCGGCCGCGTAAGCGGTGAACTCCCCTTGGGAGGGCGTTAGATTGGCTCGCTGATGGTGGACGGAGCGGCTGGTCAGGGGGCAAGGGCGATGGACGGCGACGGGAACCGGGACGCGCGGGGCACGCATGCGAATCCTGTGCCGCGCCCGGCGGGGCCTCCCGAGGCGCCCGCGCAGGCACCCGCGGTGCCGCCACGGCCGACGCGGGCGCCGGGCGCGCCTCCCGTGCCCGAACAGGCTCCTCGGCCCTCCTCCGCCGTTGCCGCCTGGCTGGACGCGGAGCGGCCGCCCGCCCGCCCCGGGATCTGGCGGTTCGGCTACCGGCCGCCCAAGGGGGCTCCGGAGAGGGTCGCCCCGGTGACGGTCGTCGGCATGCTGGTCCCACTCGCCTTGGCGATGCTGGTGTGGTCGCTGTGGCGGCGCGGTGTCACGTCGTACCAGTACGCACCCCTGCGGTTGTTCACGCCGGACGACTGGTGGTGGGGCGGCACGCTCGTGTCGCCCAGGGTGTTCGACGGGCGGGAGGTGGCGGCCCCCGGGGCGGAAGCCCTGGTGATCTACGAGGGCCTCGCCTTCGCCGTGCTCGTCCTCCTGGTGGCAGTGCTCGGCAGTTGGCGCGCCGTCGTCAGCCACTACGTGATCCGCAGACCCCAGCCTGCCCGCGCCCTGATCGCGGCCATCCTCGCCCTCGTCGCCCTCAGCTTCGTCTTCCCCGACGCCTTTCCGGTCGTCGGATGGTCCGCGGTGCCGCTCGTCGATCCGCTTCTCTCGCTCACCGTGCTGGTCTCCGACGGCTACGGTCTGATGACGTCCCGCCTGTACACGGACACGCTGTACGCGGTCGTCACCCTGCTCGTGGTGTGGCCGTTCGCCCGCCTCGGAGGCTGGCTGCCGTATGCGCGCACGCGGTTCGCCGCCCGCGGGACCAGCGTCGCCCACGGCGTTCCGGTGCCCGCGCGACCCCGCTCCCAGTGGCCCGCCCTCCGTGACATCGGCCAGTACGAGGCCGCTGAGCTGCTCACCCGCGAGGTCGCCCGCGGCAGCATGAACGACGTCGACTGCGCCCGAGTCGAGAACGCCCTCGCCGCCGCCCGGCGCCGCGCCACCCTGGACGCTTTCCGTGACACCGTCCTGCGCCAGGGCGGTGCGGCCTGGACCCACCCGTCCGGTGCCCGGGACCTGCCGCGCCGGGCCGCCCGCCACGACCTGCTGGCCGGGCAGGTGCGCATCGGCCGCTGGACGGCCGCCCAGCAAGCCCCGCTGCCGTACCACGACGCCGGGGCGGCCCTCGGCCCCGACGTACTCGGCACCTCGCTGCTCGCCGTCGGCCCCTCGGGGTCCGGCAAGACCCGGACCCTCGTCGAGCCGGTGACCGAGGCACTCGCGCTCCGGGCGCTCGCCGGGGGCTGCGCCGTCGTGGCGGTGTCCGCCCCCGGGAGCGGCGTCTGCGAGGACGACGCCTTCGACGTGATCGTACGAATCGGTGATCCCTCCTCGGTGCACGACCTCGACCCGTACGCCGAATCCGACGACCCGGACCACGCGGCCGCGATTCTTGCCGAGGCCCTGGTGGGCGACCTCGACACGGTGGGCGCGCAGGGCGCCGTCACCGCGTTGGCCCAGCTGCTGGGCCCGTTCCGGGCGGTGCACGGCCGATTTCCCTCCCTGCCGGAGCTGCACGGGCTGCTGGAGGGCGAGGAGACGGAGCTGGCCCGGCTGGGGGAGGCGCTTGCCGCGAGCGGGAACGACGTCATGCGCCGCGAACTCGACGCGCGCGTCCGGCAGACCGGCGTGCCGGGCGATGCGGGCCGGGCCCTGGCCGACCGGCTGGCGCTGCTGAACCGGCCGGCGTTCGCCGACTTCTTCGGCGGCGGCGGACCGGGCCGGTCGTTCTCCCTGCGCGCGGTGGCGCACCACCCCCTGCGGGTGCGGATCGATGTGCCCGAGCGAGGACACGACGAGGCCTCCCGGCTGATCACCCGGCTGATCCTCGCGCAGTTCCACGCCGTCGTCAGGGAGGGCAGGCGCGAGCACTTCGCCTGCCTGGTCCTGGACGACGCGACGGGCGCGGTCACTCCGGAGTCCGTGCGCCGCATCCAGCGACTGCGCTCGCAGAACGCGGGCGTGCTGCTGGCGCTGCGAACCGTCGCCGACGTCCCCGAGGCGCTGCACGGTCCGCTCTACGGTGCCGTGGGCTGCCGCATGGCCTTCTGCGGCGTTTCCACCTGGGACGGCAGCCGGTTCGCGCAGGCCTGGGGCACCGAGTGGGTGGAGACGACGGAGGTCGCCAAGCACACGGTCTTCGCCGACCAGCCGATGACGCGCTTCTTCCACGCCGTGCGCAAGCTGGTGACGGGCAAGGCGGTGACGACGGACGCGGTGACCGTGCGCCAGGTCGAACGGGAGCGCTGGTCCGCGTCCGAGCTGGCGCACGCCGTGCCGGCCGGGCACGCGGTGCTGTCGCTGACCAGCGTCGAGGGGGAGCACGCGCCGCCGCTGCTGGTGGATCTGCGCGGGTGACCGTCCTGGGCGGGGCGCCCCGGGACCGTACAGTGAGGCAGAATCGACACAGGTCGTTCATACGCGGCGGCCAAAAGATCACAGCGGCCGCACTCGGGGCCGCGCGATCGTCCCGCCCACCTGACGCAGACCCGAAGGCCCAGGCTCCCATGGCCCCCACGCTCGCCTCGCTCGTCCACCACTCGGCGCTCAAGCTGACCGTGCGCGCGGGCGAGGACCGTCTCGACGTCCCGGTGCGCTGGGCGCACGTCAGCGAACTCGCCGACCCCGTGCCCTACATGGAGGGCGGGGAACTGCTGCTGATCACCGCCCTGAAGCTGGACGCCGAGGATTCCGAGGCGATGCACCGGTACGTGAAGCGGCTGGCGGGCGCCGGGGTGGTGGGCCTGGGATTCGCCGTCGGGGTCAACTACGACGAGGTTCCCGAGGCGCTGGTCGCAGCGGCCCGGCAGGAAGGGCTGCCGCTCCTCGAAGTGCCGCGCCGCACCCCCTTCCTCGCCATCAGCAAGGCCGTCTCCGCCGCGATCGCCGCCGACCAGTACCGCGCGGTGACCGCGGGCTTCGCCGCCCAGCGGGAGCTGACCCGGCAGACCCTGGCCCACGGCCCGGAGGGTCTGCTGGCCGCGCTAGCCGCCCAGGTCGACGGCTGGGCCGCGCTGTACGACGCCTCGGGCGCCGTCGTCGCCACCGCACCGGAGTGGGCGGGCCGCAGGGCCGCGCGGCTCACCGCGGACGTACAGCGGCTGCGCGAGCGGCCGGCGCCCGCCTCCTCCGTCGTCGGCGGAACCGGGAACGCCGAGCACCCCGAGAACGCCGACCGGGTCGAGCTGCACTCCCTGGGCACCTCCCGCAGGCCCCGCTCCGCGCTCGCCGTCGGCACCGCCGCCGCCCTCGGTACCGCCGAGCGGTACGCCGTCCACTCCGCCATCGCCCTGCTGACCCTCACCACGGAACGCTCCCGCTCGCTGCACGAGGCCGGGCTGCGCATCGACGCCGCCGTGCTGCGCATGCTGCTGGCCGGCGAACCCGACCACGCGCGCACGGTCGCCGGGGACCTGTACGGCGGCCTGCTGGACGCGCCGTTCCGGATGATCGTCGCCGAACAGGCCTCCGCTTCCGCCGCGCGGGCGCACGCCGGGCCGCACGCGCGCGCGGCCGCCGCGAGGAGCGGGCCCGGCACCGACGCCTCGTCGACCGCAGGCCCGGCCGGCGAACCGCTCGGCGCGCTGGGAACGCTCGTCGAGGTGGTGGAGTCGGCGGCGGCCCGGTCCGGTGAGGCGGTGCTGGTCGTCCCCGAGGGCGAACGGCTGGTGGTGCTGGCCACCGACGGGGGCGCGGCCGTCGCCGCCTGCGCCGAGCACGCGTCGGCGCTGGAGGCAGGCCGTCCGGCGCCGGAGCCGATGACGGGCGGTGACCAGGAGGGCCTGGTCGTCGGTCTGTCGGCGCCGTCCGGGCCCATCGCCGCGTCCACCGCCTACCGACAGGCCGAACAGGCCCTGTCGGTGGCCCGCCGGCGCGGACGCGTCTGCGTGGAGCACGAGCACCTGGCGGCCGGCTCGGTACTGCCGCTGCTCGCCGACGACGCGGTGCGCGCCTTCGCCGACGGCCTGCTGCGGGCGCTGCGCGACCACGATGCCACCGGCCGGGGCGACCTGGTGGCCTCGCTGCGCGCCTGGCTCTCCCGCCACGGCCAGTGGGACGCCGCCGCGGCCGACCTCGGCGTCCACCGCCACACCCTGCGCTACCGGATGCGGCGGGTCGAGGAGATCCTCGGCCGCTCCCTGGACGACCCGGACGTACGGATGGAACTCTGGCTGGCGCTGAAGGCGACATCGGCCGAATGAACGCGTCCGGCGGGGCGGGAAGACGACCGCCGCGCCCAGCGCCCCACTCGGGCCGCCGCCTGCTTTTCGGGCCGCCGGGCCTGCTCGGGTTGCCGCCCCCCACTCGCGCCGCCGCGCCTGCTCGCCCCGGCGCTCCCACTCGCGCCGCCCCCACCCGCCCTCACCTGGCCACACCGTCGAACAACCCGCCCCCAGCACTACACACCGGCCAAGCGCCCCTGGCCGCCCCGCGCCCTACCGTGGACCCGCAACCCCGTACACGCACACGCACCCCACGCGGAAGGGCCGGAACTCACAATGACCTCCACCCACGCCTTCTGGCTCGCCGGCCGCCCGGCCACCGGCGAGGCGGACCTCGACGTCACGTCCCCCTGGGACGGCAGCCACGTCGGCACGGTGAGCCTCCCGACCGACGCCCAGGTGGAGGAGGCCGTGGCCGCCGCGTACGCCGTACGGGACGAGTTCGCCGCCACCCCCGCCCACGTCCGGGCCGCCGCGCTCGACCATGTCAGCCGCCGCCTGGCGGAGCGCACCGAGGAGATCGCCCGCCTGATCTCCGCCGAGAACGGCAAGCCGGTCAAGTGGGCCCGCGGCGAGGTCGGCCGCGCCGTCTCCGTCTTCCGCTTCGCGGCCGAGGAGGCCCGCCGCTTCAACGGCGGCGAGGCCCAGCGTCTGGACACCGACGCAGGCGGCCGGGGACGTCTCGCCCTCACCCGCCGCTTCCCCAAGGGCGTCGTCCTCGGCATCGCGCCCTTCAACTTCCCGTTGAACCTGTGCGCCCACAAGATCGCCCCCGCGATCGCCGCCGGCGCCCCGATCATCCTGAAGCCGGCCCCCGCCACCCCCCTGTCCGGCCTGGTCCTCGGCGAGCTGCTCGCCGAGACCGAGCTGCCCCCCGGCTCCTGGAGCATCCTCCCGGTGCCCAACGACCGCATGCCCGCCCTGGTCCAGGACGAGCGGCTCCCGGTGATCTCCTTCACCGGCTCGGAGACCGTCGGTTACGCGATCATGGACTCGGTGCCGCGCAAGCACTGCACGCTGGAGCTGGGCGGCAACGGCGCGGCCGTCGTCCTCGGCGACTGGGCGAGCGACGAGGACCTGACACGGGCCGCGAACCGCATCGCGACCTTCTCCAACTACCAGGGCGGCCAGTCCTGCATCTCCGTGCAGCGCGTGATCGCCGATTCCGCCGTGTACGACCGTCTGCTGCCGCTCGTCGTCGCCGCCGTCGAGGCCCAGGTCACCGGTGACCCGAACGACGACGCGACGGACGTCGGCCCGCTGGTGAGCGAGGCCGCCGCCGAGCGCGTCGAGGCGTGGGTGCGCGAGGCCGTCGACGCGGGTGCCACGCTGCACACCGGCGGCAAGCGCGACGGCGCCTCGTACGCGCCGACCGTCCTGACCGGTCTTCCGGCCGACACCACCCTCGCACGCGAGGAGGTGTTCGGACCCGTCCTGAGCGTGCAGAGGGTGACAGGCGAGGCCGAGGCGTTCGCCGCCGTCAACGACTCCAAGTACGGCCTCCAGGCGGGCGTGTTCACCCACGACGTGCAGGCCGCCTTCCGCGCCCACCGCGCTCTCGAGGTCGGCGGCGTGGTCATCGGCGACGTCCCCTCCTACCGCGCCGACCAGATGCCGTACGGCGGCGCCAAGCAGTCCGGCGTGGGCCGCGAGGGCGTGCGGTTCGCGATGGACGACTACACCTACGAGCGGGTGCTGGTCCTGACGGGGCTCGCGCTCTGACGCCCGGTCGCCCGGCGTCGGGCTGGTGGCCGGCCCGGACGTAGGTCTCGGGGAGCGGGTCGGTGACGGGGAGGGCGCGGACGTGCTCCCCGTCGCCGACGATCACCATGAGGCCGGGAAAGTAGTCGAGCAGGACCCGGCGGCACCGGCCGCGCGGCGGAACGACCCCGCGGTCGCGGTCGCCGACGGCGACGATCGTCTCCAGCTCGTAGGCGCCCCGGGCCGCCGCGGCGCCGACGAGCACCAGCTCGGCGCAGGGCCCGCCGGTGAAGGGGTAGGCGTTGACCGCCGTGACGATCCGGCCGTCCCGGGTACGGGCCGCAGGGCCGCCATGGTGTGGTTGTCGCCCCGGCAACGGGTGCGGGCGACGTCCGCCGCGGCCCCGGACGAGTTCGTGGTCGACGGGGTGGGTCCGCGCGGTCATCTTCCCCGCCTTCCTGGGGTGTACGGGAGACGGTGACCCGCGGTACGGGACGGCGCAAGCGGATATCGCGGTGTGCGGACGGTGAGCCAGGGGCACGGTACCGCGCCATCCGGCACCGGGCCCCGTCCTCCTGCCGGCCTCCTGCGGACCCTCAGCCGGGGAAGCCGACGTGCGCGAGCCGCAGTGCGCCGCGCAGCCTGACGCGGAGATCGTGGACACCCTCGGCGGCGAACGCGGTGCCGAGTTCCACGTAGTCGTACGGGCCCGGTGCGGGTGCGGCCGGTGACAGGGCCGCCACCCACGGGCCCCCGTCGAGGCCGACCTCGACGGTGCCGCCGCCCGCGACCGACACGGTCACCCCCGTGACACCGGTGCCGAAGTCGCAGTCGCGGTAGAGGAGTTCGCCCGTCCGTCCGGCGACCGGCGTCACCGCGTCGCCCACGGCCTTCGTCCGGTCGACGATCTCCGTGCCGCTCTGTTCGTCGAAGTCGGCCGCCTCCAGACCGCGTACGCCGACCGGGCGCGGTGCGGCGGCCTCGCCGTCGAGGATCACGGTCGTGGACAGGCGCACGTCCTCGCTGGAGGCACCCACCAGCAGGGCGTACGGGCCCGGCTCCAGCCGCCACCGGTCGTGCGCGACGTCCCGGAACGCGAGGGCGGACAGCGGGACCTCGAAGGAGACCGTCTCCGACGCGCCCGGGGCGAGGGCGAACCGGCGGTGGGCCAGCAGCTCGCGGCGCGGGCGCGGAACCGACGGGTCCTCGGCGCGGACGTAGAGCTGGGCCACCTCGTCGGCGGCCACCTCCCCGGTGTTGGTGACCGAGAAGGACACGGACACCGTCCCCTCCTCCACCCGTGCCGACAGGTCCGCGTACCCGAAGGACGCGTAGGACAGACCGTGCCCGAACGGGAACAGCGGTGTCCCCTCGAAGTACAGGTACGTCTGGCGGCCGCCGATGATGTCGTAGTCCAGCAGGTCGGGCAGGTCGGCGTCGTCGGCGTACCAGCTCTGCGGGAGCCGTCCGGCGGGGGAGACGTCGCCCGCGAGGACCCGGGCCAGCGCGGTGCCGGCCGCCTGGCCGCCGTGCGCGGTCCACAGCACCGCCGGGAGCGCCTCCACGTCGACCGCGTACGGGTAGGCGGACACCAGTGCGAGGACGGTCGCCGGGTTGGCGGCGCGGGCCGCGCGCAGCAGGCGCTCCTGGTGGCCGGGCAGCCGCAGCGTCGTACGGTCCTCGGTCTCCCGGCCGTTGATGTGCGGGTCGTTGCCCGCGACCACCACGACCACGTCGGCCCCGGCGGCCGCCCGCGCCACCGCGTCCTCGCCGCGCTCGGTGACGACCAGCTCGAAGACCTCCGGCGTCCCGGGGGACGAGGCGGCAACCTTCACGCCGTCGGCGGCGACCTGGACGTGTCGACCCGTCCCCCTGTGCCTCAGGAGGTGCCCGTTCCCGTGGGGCTCCAGGCGGAACGTCTCCTGTACGACCCAGCCGCCGGGCTGGTCGGCGGAGGCCCGGACGAAGCCGTCCTCGGCGACCGAGAGGTAGCGGCCGTCGGGGGCGCGCAGGGTGAGGACGCCCTCGCCCCAGTCGATGAGCGCCAGCTCGGTGCCGGTGGTTTCGGTGGTGAGGGGCGGCAGGTCGGTGCGGCCGGCGAGGAGGGCCGGGTCCAGGGCGCCCTCGGTGCCGGGCGCCCGGCCGGGGGAGTCGTCCGACGGCAGGACGTGCAGGAACGTACCGTCGGCCGCGCGCAGCCGGACCCGGTCCACGCCCTCCGCGAAGCTCACGTGTGGGGCGCCGAACCGCTCGTACAGGCCCTCCAGCGGGGTGGAGCGGTGGATGAGCGTGCCGCTGTACCAGTCGAGCTTGCACTCGTCGGCGAGCAGTCCGACGACGGCGACGCGGGTGCCGGGGGCCAGCGGCAGGACGCCGGCGTCGTTCTTGAGCAGGACCACCGCCTGCTCGGCCGCCTCCCGCGCGAGCGCCCGGTGCTCCGGCGTGTCGAAAGCGGTGGCGGTGTCCGCCGTGACGGCGTGCGGGTCGTGCTCCGGGTCGAACTCGCCGAGCCGGAAGCGGACCGACAGCTGCCGGCGCACGGCCGCGTCGATGTCCGCCTCGGTCAGCAGGCCCCGCTCCAGGGCGCCCCGGACGCGCGCGACGATCTGCGAGGAGTCCGTGCCGTGGTCGGTGAAGCTGTCCACCCCGGCCCGCAGCGCGGCGGCGGTCGCCTCCTCGTGGGTGTCGAAGTAGTGCTCGGAGTCGACCAGGTTGGAGGGTGCGCCCGCGTCCGAGCAGACCAGGAGATCGTCCGCCGTCCAGTCGCGCAGCTGCCGTCCGAGGTACGGCGAGAGGTGGTTGGGGCGGCCGTTGACCAGGTTGTAGGCGGGCATCACGCCGGCCACCGCGCCCGCCTCGACCGTCTCGCGGAAGGCGCGCAGATCGTACTCGTGCAGGACGCGCGGACGGACGGAGGCCGAAGAGGTGTCCCGGCCGGTCTCGTTGTTGTGCGCGAGCCAGTGCTTGAGGACGGGCGCGGTGCGCCAGTACGACGGGTGCTCGCCGCGCAGGCCGCGGGTGTAGGCGGTGGCGATGGCCGAGGTGAGTCCCGGGTCCTCGGAGTAGCCCTCCTCGTTCCGGCCCCACAGGGGGTGGCGCAGCAGGTTGACCGTCGGGGACCAGACGTTGAGGCCGACGCGGTCGTCGCGGGCGCGCATCGCCCGGGCCTCCTTGGACACCGCCTCGCCGACCCGGCGCACCAGTTCGTCGTTCCAGGTGGCGCCGAGGCCCACGGCCTGGGGGAAGACCGTCGCCGGGCCCATCCAGGCCACGCCGTGCAGTGCCTCCTGGCCGGTGCGGAAGGCGGCGATGCCGAGGCGCTCGACGGCGGGCACGAACTGGTGCAGGAAGCCGGTCTTCTCGTCGAGCGTGAGCCGCGACATCAGGTCGTCGACGCGCTTCGCGAACGGCAGGTGCGGATCACGGAAAGGCGGCGTGGGCGGCGTGGGCGCGGTCACGTGGGGTCCCCCTTGCATTGGAGCGGCCGGGCGCTTTCGAAGCGCTTCGATGCTCAATCGTCGCAGGGACGGGTGTCAAGCCACTTGTCCGCACCACCTCCGACTTCTCGTTACAACCCAGATACCACATGTAGGTGTTCGGTCGGTCTCGTTCTCTCGATACCTCGGAGGAATTATGGAATCGACCCTTGTGCACCCCCAGGCGTTCACTTAACCTCGCAGCAACTTCGAAGCGCTTCGACTGCGAGGCTCCCACCCGGAAACGCACCTGAGGTGCGACGAGGACCGGGCACTCCTCCGAGGACCGCTTCGGCTCAGCCAGTTCCACTCGAGACACCGCGGCCGACGGCCACCGCCGGGGTGTCCTGGTGCGCCACGAAGGGTTGACGCAATGACGCCGAACGCCGCCTCCGGCCCCAGCCGGAGAAAGTTCCTCGCCTCCACGGCGGCCGCCACCGCAGCGGTGGCGGGAGGGATGCCGCTGCTCTCCGCCTGCGGCGGATCCGACGGCGGTTCGCGGGAGGGCACCACGTCCGGCAAGGACGCCGGGAAGCTGCTGCCGGCGTACGTGGCGGGCAACGTGGTCACCCCCGACATCCCGAGCAGGAACGGCTCCGCGGTCGGCTTCACGAGCAGGCTCGACCTCGCGGACCTGAAGACCTCGGTGCCGGAGAAGCTCGGCAAGGGCGGCGAGGTCACCGTCATGTCGCCGTTCTGGGGCTCGCCGCCCAAGGAGGACAACGCCTACTACCGGGCGATGAACGACCTCATCGGCGTCGACGTGTCGTGGCAGAACCAGGACGGCAACACCTACGACCAGAAGCTCGGCGCGGTCCTCGCCTCCAGCGAGGTGCCCGACGTGGTGGTCGTGCCCGGCTGGAACATGACGGGGAAGATCCCCAGCGCCGTCATCGGCAAGTTCGCCGACCTCGGCCCCTACCTCTCCGGCGACGCGGTCAAGGAGTATCCGAACCTCGCCGCGATCCCCACCGACGCCTGGCGGCGGTCCATCTTCGGCGGCAAGCTCCGCGGCCTGCCGATGCCGTCCTCCTACGTGACCGGCATCGTGCCCCTGTACCGGCAGGACATCTTCGAGAAGGAGGGTTACGAGGTCCCGCGGTCCTGCGACGCGTTCATGGCGCTGGCCAAGGAGGCCACCAATGCCAGGGCCAAGCGCTGGGCCTGCCTGGACATGAAGTGGACCGCCTTCAACGCCTTCGGCGTGCTCTCCGGCAACGAGAAGTCGCTCGGCTGGAACGAGGTGGACGGCAAGCTGGTCCATCGCATCGAGACCGACGAGTACCTCGAGGCCCTGGAGTGGACGCGCAAGCTGTTCGCCGCAGGCGTCGTCCACCCCGACGCCGAGCTGGGCAAGAGCAACGCCGCCGACCCGGGCCCCAAGTTCGCGGCCGGCGAGTTCCTCATCTACAACCAAGACACCTCGCAGTGGTGGAGCCGTACCGCCGAACAGGCGGCACAGAATCCCGAGTTCAGGATCTGGGGCATGGACATCTTCGGCCACGACGGCGGCGACCCCACCCTGTGGGCGCAGAACCCGGCGAGCATCTTCGCCTTCGTCAACAAGAAGGCGTCCGAGTCCGTGATCCGCGACGTGCTGGCCGTCGCCAACGTCACCGCCGCGCCGTACGGCACCAAGGAGTACATGGCCACCAACTACGGCGTGGAGGGCACTCACTACACCGTCAGGGACGGCGTGCCCACCAAGACCGAGCAGGGCAACATCGACGTGATGAACGCGTTCGTGATGGTGGCGAGCCCCGCCGCCACCATCGCCCACCCCGACTTCCCCGAGGTCGCCAAGGGCCAGGTCGAGTGGCAGCAGCGGATGGGCGCCGTCACCAGGAAGCCCGCCTTCTACGGCATGCAGATCACCGAGCCCGCCCGCTACACCAACCTCGCCAACGACTTCGAGCAGCTGGAGGACGACATCGTCCGCGGCCGCAAGAGGATCGGCGACATGCAGCAGGCCGTCTCGGACTGGAAGAGCAAGGGCGGGAACGAGCTCCGCGACTGGTACCAGAAGATCCTCGACGAGAACGGCACGGCGGCGAGCTGACCGGTACCGAGGCAAGGAGAACCGCCGTGTCCCACAGCACGGTGCCTCGGACCAGGGCCGAGGCCGATGCGACGAAGAACACCCCGGTGGCGTCCGGCGACGCCGCCGGCCCCCGCGGAGGAAGGCCGCACCCGGGCAGAGCCGGCCTGCGGCTGCGGCTGCGGCGTGACCGCGTACTGCTGCTGATGACGCTGCCGGCCGTGCTGCTGGTGCTGCTCTTCAACTACGTACCGATCCTCGGCAACGTCGTCGCCTTCCAGGAGTACGACCCCTACATCAGCGACAACGGGATCGTCTCCATCCTGCACAGCCCCTGGGTGGGCCCGGAGAACTTCCAGCGGATCTTCGAGGATTCCGCCTTCTGGAACTCCGTGCGGAACACGCTCGTGCTCTTCCTGCTCCAGCTCGTGCTGTACTTCCCGATCCCCGTCGCGCTCGCGCTGCTCATCAACAGCGTGGTCAGGCCCCGGGTGCGGGCGATCTCGCAGGCCATCCTCTATCTGCCGCACTTCTTCTCGTGGGTGCTGGTCATCGCCGTCTTCCAGCAACTGCTCGGCGGGGCCGGGCTGCTGTCCCAGCTGCTGCGCGACCACGGGTACGACGGGCTCAGCCTCATGACCGACCCGGACACCTTCAAGTTCCTGGTCACCGCGCAGAGCGTGTGGAAGGACGCGGGCTGGGGGATCATCGTCTTCCTCGCCGCCCTCGCCTCGGTCAGCCCCGACCTGTACGAGGCCGCCGCGATGGACGGCGCGAACCGCTGGCGCCGCATGTGGCACGTCACCCTGCCCGCGCTGCGCCCCGTGATCGCCCTGCTGCTGGTGCTGCGCGTCGGCGACGCCCTGACGGTCGGCTTCGAACAGATCCTGCTGCAACGCGACGCCGTCGGGCCGGGAGCCGCGGAGGTCCTCGACACCTTCGTGTGGTGGAACGGCGTGCGCAACCAGGACTTCGGCTACGCGGCCGCCGCGGGTCTCGTCAAGGGCGTCATCAGTCTCGGTCTGGTCCTGGTGGCGAACAAGGTGGCCCACCTCATGGGCGAGCAGGGGGTGTACAAGAAGTGACCGCCGTACCGGAAGCGACCGCCACGACCGCGGTCGTCGACAAACCCGCGCGCACGCCCGGCCGGTGGACGGCCCCGCCCCGGCCGGTGTGGGAGGAGAGGCCCGGCCGGGCCGGACTCGCCGCCAAGGGACTCGTGCTCCTCCTGGCCTGCCTGGGCATCCTGTTCCCGCTGTGGATCGTCGTCGTCACCAGCCTGTCCTCCCGCAGAAGCATCGACGAGGCCGGCGGCCTGGTGATGATCCCGAAGGACATCACCTTCGTCGCCTACCAGGAGCTCCTCAGCGGCGGCCAGGTCACCCGCGCCGCGCTCGTCAGCATCGGCGTCACCCTCGCCGGCACCCTGTTCTCGATGGCGGTGTCGGTGCTGTGCGCCTACGGGCTCTCCCGCAGCGGCTCGCTGGGCCACCGCTGGATCCTGATGGTGCTGCTGGCCACGATGTTCTTCAGCGCGGGCCTCATCCCCACCTACCTGCTGGTGCAGTCCCTCGGGCTGACCGACAGCTACCTCGCGCTGATCCTGCCCAGCGCCGTCAGCGTCTTCAACATCCTGGTACTGCGCGGCTTCTTCATGGGCATCTCGCAGGAGCTCATCGACAGCGCCCGCATCGACGGCGCGGGGGACCTGCGCATCCTGTGGCAGATCGTCCTGCCGCTCTCCCGTGCGGTCGTCGCGGTGATCACGCTGTTCTACGCCGTCGGCTACTGGAGCGCCTGGTTCAACGCCTCCCTGTACCTGAACGACCAGGACATGCTGCCCCTGCAGAACGTCATGATCCAGCTCGTACAGAAGCAGGAGGCCCCGGTCGGCCTCGGCCAGGCCATCAAGACCGGTCAACTGTCCGGCCTGGCCGTCCAGATGGCCGTGATGGTCATGGCCCTGCTGCCGGTCGCCGTCCTGTCGCCGTTCGTCCAGCGCCACTTCAGGAAGGGGATGCTCACGGGGGCGGTGAAGGGCTGATGCCGAACCTGTCGGACGCCACCCGCCACCGCATCCTCTACGGCGGCGACTACAACCCCGAGCAGTGGCCCGAGGAAACCTGGCCCGAGGACGTCCGCCTGATGAGGGCCGCCGGAGTCAACTCCGTCACCCTCGGTGTCTTCTCCTGGTCGAAGCTCGAACCCCGCCCCGGCGCGTACGACTTCGCCTGGCTCGACCGCCTCATGGACCTGCTGCACGAGGGCGGCGTGGGCGTCGTCCTCGCCACCCCCACCGCCTCACCCCCGCCCTGGCTGGGCCACCTGCACCCCGACACCCTGCCCCGCGACGCGGACGGCCGCACCGAGTGGTGGGGCGGCCGGCAGCACTTCTCGCACTCCAGCAGCACCTACCGCCGCCACGCCGCCGCCGTCACCGAGGCCCTCGCCGCGCGCTACGCCGACCACCCCGCCCTCACCCTGTGGCACGTCAACAACGAGTACTGCACCTACGACTACGGCGACGAGGCCGCCACCCGCTTCCGCCGCTGGCTCCGGGAGCGGTACGGCACCCTCGGCGCCCTGAACACCGCCTGGGGCACCGCCTTCTGGAGCCAGGGCTACGGCGACTGGGCGGAGGTCGCGCCACCCCGCCACGCCCACTACCTGAGGAACCCCACCCAGGTCCTGGACTTCCGGCGCTTCACCTCCGACATGCTCCTGGAGTGCTACGCCGCCGAGCGCGACATCGTCCGCCGCCACACCCCGCACATCCCGGTCACCACCAACTTCATGCCGCTGTGGCCGGGCCAGGACGCCTGGCGCTGGGCCGAGGAGGAGGACGTCGTCTCCGTCGACCTCTACCCCGACCCGCGCGATCCGTTCGGCGCCCAGGAGGGTGCCCTCGTCCAGGACATGACCCGTTCCCAGGCACGCGGCCCGTGGATGCTCATGGAACAGGCGGCCGGACCCGTCAACTGGCGCGGCGTGAACCACCCCAAGCCCCGCGGGCTCAACCGCCTGTGGTCCCTCCAGGCCGTGGCCCGCGGTGCCGACGCCGTCTGCTACTTCCAGTGGCGCCAGTCGAGGCAGGGCGCCGAGAAGTTCCACTCCGGGATGGTCTCCCACGCGGGGGAGCGGGGGCGTACGTACCAGGAGGTCGTCCAGCTGGGCGCCGACCTCGCCAGGCTCGGCCCGTACGCGGCGGACCGCACGGTCGAGGCCGACGTCGCCGTCCTGCACGACTGGCACTCCTGGTGGGCCGCCGCCCAGGAGGCCCGCCCCTCCCACCGCGTCGACCACGCGGACGTCCTGCGTGCCTGGCACCGCGCACTGTGGCAGGCCCACCTCACCACCGACTTCGCCCACCCGGAGCACGACCTCGCCCCGTACAAGGCCGTCGTCGTCCCGCAGCTCTACGCGCTCTCCGACGCGGCGGTCGAGCGCCTCCTCGCCTATGTCCGCGGCGGCGGCACCCTCGTCTGCGGCTTCCTCACCGGCGTCGCCGACATGGACGACCGCGTGCGGCCCGGCGGCATGGACGCACGGCTGCGGGAGCTGTTCGGCATCCGCACCCTGCACGAGTGGTGGCCCCTGGAGGCGGACGAGACCGCCGACTGCGACGGCTTCCGCGGCACCCTGTGGTCGGAGGAGATCGAACCCGACGGCACCGCCGACGAGACCATCCCGTACAAGGGCGGCGAGCTGGACGGACTTCCGGCCGTGCTGCGCAAGGGCCGCGCCTGGTACCTCTCCACCCTTCCCGAGCCGGCGGCGCTGCGCGACCTGCTCACCCGGGCCGCCGCCGGTGCCGGTGCCCGCCCGGCGCTCGACGGACTCCCGGCCGACGTCGAGGCCGTACGCCGCGGCGACCTGCTGTTCCTCCTCCACCACGGCCGTGACCCGGTCGCCGTCGACGTCCCGGGCACCCACCGTGACCTGCTCACCGACGCGACCGTCACCGACCGCGTCACCCTCGGCCGCCACGGCGTGGCGGTCCTCACCCAGGCGGAACCGGAGCGGACCTCATGACCGGTACACCCCTGTCCGGCGGGCCCGTGCACGGCACCTGGGAGGCGGAGCCCGCCACCCGCTGGGAGGACGCCTTCCTGAGCGGCAACGGCCACCACGGCGCCCTCGTGTTCGGTGATCCGGACGCTGACCGGGTCGTCGTCACCCATCACACCCTGGTCCGCCCGGACGGCGACGACGAGCACCGCCGTCCGCCCGAGCTCGCCGCCGGGCTCCCCGCCCTCCGGGACCGCCTGCTGGCCGGCGACGCCACCGCCGCCGAGGCCTTCACCGACGGCCGCCCGCTGCGCTGGGTACGCCCCTTCCATCCGGCCTTCCAGCTCCGCCTGAACAGGCCGTCCGGCCACCCCCGCGCCCCCTACCGCCGCTCGGTCGACTTCACCACCGGCGAGGCGACGGCCTCCCGCGCCGACTGGACCAGCCGGGTCTTCGTCTCCCGCGCCGACGACGTGATCGTCCAGCAGGTCACCGCCCCGCACCTCACCCTCGACCTGTCCCTCGACCCCCACCTCCCCGGCGCCCCCGCCGGGCTGGGCGTCGGCCACGGCGCCGTCCTCGTCCCCGAGGGCGCCCTGCTCAGCCTGCGCGCCCGATATCCCGGCAGCGACCTGGCGTACACGGGCGTCACCCTGATCGCCGTCACCGGCGGCACCACGAGACTCGTGCCGCCCGGCGTGCTCGTCGAGGACGCCACCGAGGTGCTGGTCCTGACCCGGGTGCGGCGGCACACGGGCGAACTGGACGTGGTCGCCGAGGGCCGCGCCCTGCGCGCCCTGCTGCCGGACGGGGCGTCGTACGACACACTCCTCGGCCGCCACCTCGCCCCGCACCGCACCGCCTACGGCCGCGTCACCCTCGACCTCGCGGCCGATCCCGCCGAGCGCGCCCTGCCGGGCTCGGAACTGCTCGCACGCCCCCGGAGCACGGCCCTGCTGGAACGGCTCTTCGCCGCCGGCCGCTACCATCTGCTGTCGGCGAGCGGCCTGTTCCCGCCCCGCCTGACCGGCCTGTGGACCGGCGACTGGAACACCGCCTGGTCCGGCGCCTTCACCACCAACGCCAACCTCAACCTCCAGACCGCGTCCGCCGCCGCTGCCGCCCTCCCCGAGGTCACCGAGGCGCATGCCGCGCTGGTCCACCGGCAGCTCCCCGACTGGCGGGACAACGCCCGCGCGCTCTTCGGTACCCGCGGCGTCGTCGCCCCCGCGCACACCGACGGCGTGACCGGGCACACTTACCACTTCAGCCGCGAGTACCCCCTGCACCTGTGGACCGCGGGCGCCGACTGGCTGCTCAAGCCCCTCGTCGACCACGACGAGACACACGGCACCCGTGACCCCCGCACCACCGCCGCGCTCGCCGAAACGGCCCTGTTCTACGAGGACTTCCTCACCCGGACCGACGCCGACGGACACCTGGTCGTCGTCCCCTCCTACTCGCCGGAGAACCGCCCGGCCAACGCGAGCTGGGGCGCACTCGACGCGGCCATGGACCTCTCCGCCGCCCGGCACGCCCTGCTGACCGCCGCCGACCGCCACCCCGAGCACGCCCACCGCTGGCGGGCCCTGGCCGAACGCCTCCCATCGCACCGCGTCAACGCCGACGGCGCCCTCGCGGAGTGGGCGCGGCCGGACCTCGCGGACACCTACGACCACCGCCACCTCAGCCACCTCTACGGCGTCTGGCCGCTCGACGAGATCAACCCGTACGACACCCCCGTACTCGCCGGGGCCGCCCACCGCGCCCTCGCACTGCGCGGCGCCGAGAACGACTCCGCCCACGGCCACCTGCACCACGCCCTGGTCGCGGCCCGCCTCCGGGACGGCGCCCGGGTCGCCCATGCCCTGGGCCAGGTGCTCGACGGCGACTACTTCCACGCGTCCCTGATGAGCGCGCACTACCCCCACCGCGACGTCTACAACGCGGACGCCGCACACGCCCTCCCGGCGGTGCTCGTCGAGATGCTGGTGCAGTCCACGCCCGACCGGCTGGTCCTGCTGCCCGCGCTCCCGGAGTCCTGCCCCGAGGGCGAACTCAGGGGCGTGTGCACCCGCTTCGGGGCCCGGGTCGACCTCACCTGGGCCCCCGACGGCCACGCGACGGCCGTCCTGCGCCCCGGCCGCACCCACCGCATCGAACTCAGGACCTCCTCCGGCGCCGAACCGCTCGACCTGGTCGCCGGAGAGGACCGCGTCATCAGCGTCACGGCGCGGCAGCGGCACCGCAACTCCCCCCACCCATGGAAGGAAACCCCATGGCACCACGCATCCGCACCCTGACCGCCCTCCTCGCCCCGGCCCTCGCGCTCGGCGCCACCGTCGGACTCGCCTCCGCCCCCGCCCAGGCCGCCGTCTGGAACTCCTGCGACCAGTGGGGCAACACGAGCCTGAACGGCTACACCCTCTACAACAACATCTGGGGCTCCGGAGCCGGCGGCCAGTGCGTCTGGGCCAACTCCGGCACCAACTGGGGCGTCTGGGCCGACCACCCGGGCACGGGCGGCATCAAGTCCTACCCGAACGCCAAGAAGGTGATCAACAAGCCGATCACCTCCCTCGGTTCCCTCGGCAGCAGCTACAACGTCACGGTCCCGTCCTCCGGCGCGTACAACACGTCGTACGACATCTGGGACACGGACTACGACTACGAGATCATGCTGTGGGTCAACCACAACGGAGCCGTCGGCCCGCTCGGCACCTCGCAGGGAACCGTCCGCCTCGGCGGCCACTCCTGGAACGTCTACAAGGGGAACAACGGCGCCAACGAGGTCTTCTCGTTCCTGCGCACCTCGGACTCGAACTCGGGCACGGTCGACATCCTGCCGATCCTGAAGTGGATCAAGGACACCAAGGGCTGGATGGGCAACGAGACCATCGGTGACGTGCAGTTCGGCTACGAGGTCACCTCGTCGCCCGGGGGTCTGGACTTCCGCACCAACCACCTGACGGTCAGCGGCGGCTGACCCACCGCGCCACGCCGAGGGGCCGGTCCCGCCCGGCCCCTCCCGCCTCCTCCGCGACCGGCAGCCGCGTCCCGTCCCGTCCCGCAGAACAGCGGGACCGGGCGGTGTTACGGCCGGACGGGCGCCGGGCCCGAGCTGGCCCGGACGGTCAGCTCCGGCGCGAGCAGCACGACCTCGTCGCTCCCGCGGCCGTCGAGCTTGGCGAGCAGCTGCTCCACGGCGTGCCGGCCCATCTCCTGGGCGGGCAGCGCGACCGAGGTGAGCCGTACCGAGGCCTGGACGGCGACCTGCTCGGGACAGACCGCGACCACCGACACGTCCTCCGGCACGGCCCGGCCCTGCTGGCGCAGCAGGGCGAGCAACGGCTCCACCGCCGACTCGTTCTGGACCACGAACCCGGTCGTGTCCGGACGCTCGTCGAAGACCCGGGCCAGGGTCGCGGCCATCGCGTCGTACCCGCCCTCGCAGGGCCGGTGCAGCAGCCGCAGCTCCAGTTCCCGCGCGCGGGTGCGCAGACCGTCGAGGGTGCGCTCGGCGAAGCCGGTGTGCCGCTCGTAGACCGCGGGTGCCTCGCCGATGACGGCGATGTCGCGGTGTCCCAGCTCCGCCAGGTGCTCCACGCACAGCGCGCCGGTCGCCCGGAAGTCGAGGTCGACGCAGGTGAGCCCGGTGGTGTCGGCGGGCAGGCCGATCAGTACGGACGGCTGGTCGGTGCCGCGCAGCAGGGGCAGCCGCTCGTCGTCGAGTTCGACGTCCATGAGGATCATGGCGTCGGCGAGCCCGCTGCCGGTGACCCGGCGTACCGCGTCGGGACCTTCTTCCCCGGTGAGCAGCAGGATGTCGTACCCGTGGGTGCGCGCACTGGTCGCCACCGCGATGGCGATCTCCATCATCACCGGCACGTACATGTCGGTGCGCAGTGGGATCATGAGGGCGATGATGTTCGACCTGCTGCTGGCCAGTGCGCGGGCGCCGGCGTTCGGGTGGTAGCCGAGCTTCCTGATGCTCTCCTCGACCCGCTGCCTGGTGGTGGTGGAGATGGACCGCTTGCCACTGAGGACATAGCTCACGGTGCTCGCCGAGACTCCGGCGTGCTGGGCGACCTCCGCGAGGGTGACCATCCGGCTCTCCAAGCTAAGTGAAGCGCTTCGACAGAGCGCAGGGTGGACAATGGCAGGTGAGGGTGGTCCGACAGTAGCCTCGGCAGGCATGAGTGTCCAGGGCACGTCGAAGCGCTTCGACGCCTTTCTCCGCGCCCCTTCCTGTCTCTTCCTCTCCCCGCCTCCCGCCGGGCCATCGGCCGAACGGCCGCACGAAGGGTGGTGGGGTCGCCCCGGATCGGGTACATACGATCGGGTAGCACCGACTAGTAACGTACGTCCGCTCGTTCGCGCGGAACGCACCACCGCGATCGTTCGGACCGTACCTTCCCCCGATGCCGATTCGCGGCGAGGTGAGCCTCATGTCCGCACCAACCACCCCCTCCTCCCGACCCACCGTCACCGAACGTGAGGCCCGTCAGGTCGCGGAGGCGGCCCGGGAACAGGACTGGCGCAAGCCCAGCTTCGCCAAGGAACTGTTCCTCGGCCGCTTCCGCCTCGACCTCCTCCACCCCCACCCGCTCCCGGCCGACGAGGACGTGCAGCGCGGTGAGGAGTTCCTCGCCAAACTGCGCGACTTCTGCGAGACGAAGATCGACGGGGCCGTGATCGAGCGCGACGCACGGATCCCCGACGACGTGATCACCGGGCTGAAGGAGCTGGGCGCCTTCGGCATGAAGATCGACACGAAGTACGGCGGCCTGGGCCTGACCCAGGTCTACTACAACAAGTCCCTCGCTCTGGCCGGATCGGCGAACCCCGCGATCGGCGCACTGCTCTCCGCCCACCAGTCGATCGGCGTGCCCCAGCCGCTGAAGATGTTCGGCACCCAGGAGCAGAAGGACACCTTCCTGCCGCGCTGCGCCCGCACCGACATCTCGGCGTTCCTGCTGACCGAGCCGGACGTCGGTTCCGACCCGGCCCGGCTGGCCACCACCGCGGTACCGGACGGGGACGACTACGTCCTCGACGGGGTGAAGCTCTGGACGACCAACGGCGTCGTCGCCGACCTCCTCGTCGTCATGGCCCGCGTCCCGAAGACCGAGGACCGCAAGGGCGGCATCACCGCCTTCGTCGTGGAGGCCGACTCCGAGGGCATCACGGTCGAGAACCGCAACGCCTTCATGGGCCTGCGCGGCCTGGAGAACGGCGTCACCCGCTTCCACCGGGTGCGCGTGCCGGCAGCCAACCGCATCGGCCGCGAGGGCGCCGGCCTGAAGATCGCCCTCACCACCCTCAACACCGGCCGCCTCTCGCTGCCCGCCATGTGCGTCGGCGCCGGCAAGTGGTGCCTGAAGATCGCCCGCGAGTGGTCGGCGGTGCGCGAGCAGTGGGGCAAGCCGGTCGCGCTGCACGAGGCGGTCGGCGCCAAGATCTCCTTCATCGCGGCGACCACCTTCGCCCTGGAGGCCGTCCTGGACCTCTCCTCCCAGATGGCCGACGAGGACCGCAACGACATCCGCATCGAGGCCGCCCTCGCCAAGCTCTACGGCTCCGAGATGGCCTGCCTGATGGCCGACGAACTGGTCCAGATCCGCGGCGGCCGGGGCTTCGAGACCGCGGCCTCCCTCGAAGCCCGCGGCGAGCGCGCGGTCCCCGCCGAGCAGATCCTGCGCGACCTGCGCATCAACCGGATCTTCGAGGGCTCCACCGAGATCATGCACCTGCTCATCGCGCGCGAGGCCGTCGACGCCCACCTCTCCGTCGCCGGCGACCTGATCGACCCCGACAAGACGCTGTCCGACAAGGCGAAGGCGGGCGCGCAGGCAGGCGTCTTCTACGCCAAGTGGCTCCCGAAGCTGGTCGCCGGGCCGGGCCAACTCCCGCGCTCGTACGCCGACTTCCACCCTTCCGGCCACCCGGACCTGTCCGGGCACCTGCGCTACGTCGAACGCACCGCCCGCAAGCTCGCCCGCTCCACCTTCTACGCCATGTCCCGCTGGCAGGGCCGGATGGAGACCAAGCAGGGCTTCCTGGGCCGGATCGTCGACATCGGTGCGGAGCTGTTCGCGATGAGCGCCGCCTGCGTGCGGGCCGAGCACCTGCGGACCAGGGACGAGCACGGCCGCGAGGCCTACCAGCTCGCCGACGCCTTCTGCCGCCAGTCCCGCATCCGCGTCGAGGAACTCTTCGGCCGCCTGTGGACCAACACCGACGACCTCGACCGCAAGGTCGTCAAGGGCGTGCTGGGCGGCGCCTACGAGTGGCTGGAGCAGGGCGTCGTCGACCCGTCCGGCGACGGCCCCTGGATCGCGGACGCGGCACCGGGCCCCGCCCGGCGGGAAAACGCGCGTCGCCGCATCGGCTGACCGGCGGGGCGATCCGGCCGGGCGCGCCAGGACCGCACCGCCGGACAGGACCGGATCGCCCCGTCGGGTGCGCCCGGGCCGCCCTGTCGGCGAGTCCGGGGCACGGTGCCGGGTGGGTGTGCCGGTTGCTCTGCCGGGTGGTACCCGGTTGCGCTGCCGGGCGGAGTGCGGGGCCCTCTCTGCCGGGCGCGCCTGGATCGCCCTGCCGGACAGGACGGGATCGCCCCGTCGGGTGCGCCCGGGCCGCCCTGTCGGCGAGTCCGGGGCACGGTGCCGGGTGGGTGTGCCGGTTGCTCTGCCGGGTGGTACCCGGTTGCGCTGCCGGGCGGAGTGCCGGGCCCTCTCTGCCGGACGCGCCTGGATCGCCCTGCCGGACAGGACGGGACCGCCCCGTCGGACAGGACGGGATCGCCCCGTCGGTGCGCGGTGCCGCGAGCGGGGCGCCGGTCGCCGGTGCCCAGGCGCGCGTGCGGGACGGCGGGCCGCCGGTCCGCGCCCCCGACACCCGTGCGAGGGACGCGCTGTCCTCCCGGAGGGCCGTTGCGGCCACAATGGGGGGATGAGCGACAGTCCAGCCCCACTCGCCGACCCCCACCTCGTCTACGACCCGGTGGCGGGCGACGGCCCGAAGGACGTGGTGATCCTCGGGTCCACCGGGTCGATCGGGACCCAGGCCATCGACCTCGTGCTGCGCAACCCGGACCGCTTCCGGGTCACCGCCGTGTCCGCCAACGGCGGCAGGGTCGCCCTCCTCGCCGAGCAGGCGTACCGGCTGAGGGCGCGGACCGTCGCCGTCGCCCGCGAGGACGTCGTACCGGCGCTGCGGGAGGCGCTCACCGCCCAGTACGGCACGGGCGAGCCGCTCCCCGAGATCCTCGCCGGGCCGGACGCGGCCACGCGGCTCGCCGCCTCCGACTGCCACACCGTCCTCAACGGCATCACCGGCTCCATCGGACTCGCGCCGACCCTGGCCGCCCTGGAGGCGGGCCGCACCCTCGCTCTCGCCAACAAGGAGTCGCTCATCGTCGGCGGCCCGCTGGTCAAGGCACTGGCCAAGCCGGGCCAGATCATCCCGGTCGACTCCGAGCACGCCGCGCTCTTCCAGGCACTGGCCGCCGGCACCCGCACCGACGTGCGCAAACTGGTCGTCACCGCGTCCGGCGGCCCGTTCCGGGGGCGTACCAGGGAGCAGCTGGCCGGCGTCACCGTCGAGGAGGCCCTCGCCCATCCCACCTGGGCCATGGGCCCGGTGATCACGATCAACTCCGCGACCCTCGTCAACAAGGGCCTGGAGGTGATCGAGGCCCACCTGCTCTACGACATTCCCTTCGACCGCATTGAGGTGGTCGTGCACCCCCAGTCGTATGTCCACTCGATGGTTGAGTTCACGGACGGATCGACCCTGGCCCAGGCGACGCCCCCCGACATGGGCGGGCCCATCGCCATCGGCCTCGGCTGGCCCGAACGCGTTCCCGGCGCCGCCCCCTCCTTCGACTGGAGCAAGGCCTCGACCTGGGAGTTCTTCCCTCTCGACAACGAGGCCTTCCCCTCGGTGAACCTGGCCCGGCACGTCGGACAGCTCGCGGGCACGGCCCCGGCGGTGTTCAATGCCGCCAATGAGGAGTGCGTCGAGGCGTTCCGCTGCGGCGCGCTGCCGTATCTCGGAATCATGGAGACCGTCACGCGGGTGGTCGAGGAGCACGGCACCCCCGGTACGGGAACCTCGCTCACCGTCGCGGACGTCCTCGAAGCGGAGTCCTGGGCACGCGCCCGGACCCGGCAACTGGCGGCACAGACGGCGGAGGCCCGTGCATGACGACCCTGATGTTCATCCTCGGCATAGTCCTCTTCGCCGTGGGCCTGCTGTTCTCCATCGCCTGGCACGAACTGGGCCACCTGTCCACGGCCAAGCTGTTCGGCATCCGCGTGCCGCAGTACATGGTGGGCTTCGGGCCGACGATCTTCTCGAAGAGGAAGGGCGACACCGAGTACGGCGTCAAGGCCATCCCGTTCGGCGGCTACATCCGCATGATCGGCATGTTCCCGCCCGGCCCCGACGGCCGTATGGAGGCCCGCTCCACCTCGCCCTGGCGCGGCATGATCGAGGACGCCCGCTCGGCCGCCTTCGAGGAACTCCAGCCCGGTGACGACAAGCGCCTCTTCTACACGCGCAAGCCGTGGAAGCGCGTCATCGTGATGTTCGCCGGCCCGTTCATGAACCTCGTCCTCGCGGTGGTGCTCTTCCTCACCGTGCTGATGGGCTTCGGCATCTCGCAGCAGACCACCACCGTCAGCTCCGTCTCCCGGTGCGTCATCTCGCAGTCCGAGAACCGCGACGACTGCACCAGGTCCGACCCGGCCTCCCCGGCCGCGGCCGCGGGCCTCAGGGCGGGCGACGAGATCATCGCCTTCGACGGCGTACGGACCGACGACTGGGACCGGCTGTCCGACCTGATCCGCGCCAACCCCGGCGAGGACGTGCCGATCGTCGTCGAGCGCAAGGGCGAGGAGATCACCCTCCACGCGACCATCGCCACCAACAAGGTCGCCAAGAAGGACTCCGACGGGCAGATCGTCCAGGGCGAGTACGTCACCGCCGGCTTCCTCGGCTTCAGCGCCGCCACCGGCGTGGTCAAACAGGACTTCGGCCAGTCCGTGACCTGGATGGGCGACCGGATCGGCGACGCCGTCGACTCCCTCGCCGCGCTGCCCGCCAAGATCCCGGCCCTGTGGGACGCGGCCTTCGGCGACGGCCCCCGCGAGGCCGACTCCCCGATGGGCGTCGTCGGTGCCGCCCGCGTCGGCGGCGAGATCGCCACCCTGGACATACCGCCCACCCAGCAGCTCGCCATGTTCGTCATGCTGGTGGCCGGCTTCAACCTCTCCCTGTTCCTGTTCAACATGCTTCCGCTGCTGCCGCTCGACGGCGGTCACATCGCGGGCGCGCTGTGGGAGTCGCTGCGCCGCAGCGCGGCCAAGGTGCTGCGCAGGCCCGACCCCGGGCCCTTCGACGTGGCGAAGCTGATGCCGGTGGCCTATGTGGTGGCGGGCGTCTTCGTCTGCTTCACGCTGCTCGTGCTGGTGGCGGACGTCGTCAACCCGGTCCGGATCACCTGACGTGCCCACCGCCCGCGTCACCTGATGTGCGGACCATCCGGACGATCCGATGAGAAGCCCGATCCGGAGAGCATGTCCCTCCGGGCCGGGCTTCACTCCGTCCGCCCGGCAACTGGACGCCAAAGGGTGCATCTCCCGTACGCCGTGTGCCCGGCGTCCAGGTCCGTGCCGTAATCTCGAAGGCCGGAGCCCGCCGCTGAACGGGACCGGACCTTGATCCACGACTTGGGGTTGCACAGCAGATGACTGCGATTTCTCTCGGCATGCCGGACGTTCCGACCAGGCTCGCGGAGCGCCGCAAGAGCCGGCAGATCCAGGTCGGGCCCGTGGCGGTGGGCGGCGACGCCCCCGTGTCGGTGCAGTCCATGACCACGACCCGCACCTCCGACATCGGGGCGACGCTCCAGCAGATCGCCGAGCTGACGGCGTCCGGCTGCCAGATCGTCCGGGTGGCCTGTCCCACGCAGGACGACGCCGA